>NZ_JBHZDA010000025.1:38427-66146 GCF_042755665.1 Streptomyces sp. NPDC059142 | reverse complement strand
GCGCACCGGGGTACTGGGTACTGCGCACTGACTACCGTCCCCACCGGGCAGGGGCGCACCCCCCGGGGACGCTTTTGGGCCCGGGGGCTTTGGGCCTTCCTCGCTCCAGGGGGAGTTAGGCCGTGGGCTCCGCCTGGGCCGAGCCCCGGCGGCGTGCCACGAGGACCGCCGCCGCGCCCGCCGCCGCGATCGCGCCCGCCGCGCCGAGCAGGGCGCCCGCGGGGAGGCCGGAGCCGGTGGAGGCCAGGGCGCCGCCCGTGCCGCCGCCGACGGTGGCGCCGCCCACCGTGCCGCCCGTGGTGCCCGTACCGCCGGTCGTACCGCCTGTCGTGCCGCCCGTCGTGCCGCCGCCGGTGGTGCCCGACGTACCGCCCGTGGCGCCGCCCGTCGCGCCGGGCAGGTGCGCGTCGGCGTCGAGGGAGACCGAGAGGGTCAGCGGGTCGAGGGCCGTGTTCTCCGGGTACATGCCGCCGAACGCCTTGGTCCCGTCGGCGGTGAGCGTCGCGGGAACGGCGCCCAGGGTGAGCACGCCGTCCTGCGCGGCGGGCAGCGTGGCCGGTACGTCCAGGGTGGCGAAGGTGAGGCCCTTGTAGGAGGAGACCTTGTGCGTCTCGCGGTCCTTGGTGGAGACGTCCGCGACGAGGGTGCCCTTGCCGTCCTCCACCTTCACCTGGAGACCGCTGAGCCGCAGGTCGAGCACGTACGTACCGTCGGACTCCTGGTGGCCCAGGAAGCGGACCGTACCGCCGAGCGAGGCGTCGAGGGTCCCCGCGTCCGCGTCGAAGTCGCCGGTGGCCTTCGGGAAGCGGTACGCGGCGCCGCCGGGCTGGGTGGCGCCGTCGCCGAGTTCGACCTTGCCGGAGGCGATCGGGCCGGTGATGTACGACCGGAAGGACTCCTTCACGCCCCAGTCGAGGTTGCCGTCGACGATCGCGCCGTCCTCGGCGGACGGGTCCGGCGCCGGGGTCGTGGCGCTCGGTCCGGCCGTGGGCCCGGTGGACTGGGTGGGTCCGGTGGTCGGCGCCGTCGAGGTGGGGGGAGTCGTCGGGGTCGGCGTCGGGGTGGGGGTCGGGGTGGGCGTGGGGGTCGGTGTGGGGGTGGGCGTCGGGGTGGGAGCCGTCTCGTACCCGACCGAGAGGGTCGCCTTGTCCAGCTCGGTTCCTTCGGCGTACATCCCGTTGAACGCCTTGGCCCCGTCGGCGGTCAGCGTGGCGGGGATGTCCTTGAAGACCATCGTGCCGTTTGCGTTCTCGGGGCTGATGCCGGTCAGATCGATGGCGGCCAGCTCGATGTCGTCCTGGGTGGCGCCGTTGAGGGTGACGTCGGCCTCGATGGCGCCGGTGGTCCCCGAGGTGACCAGTCTGATGTCGGCGATCTTGATGTCGAAGCCGTGGGCGGCGGAGGAGAAGCGGACGGCGCCGTCGAACTCCGCGGCCACGGCGCTGCTCGCGGAGTCGTACGTGCCCGCGCCGCCGACGAAGGTGAACGGGCCGTTCCCGGTGGCCTGGGTGGCGCCGTCCGACGGCGTGATGGTGCCCGCGGCGATGCCCGTCACGTACTTGCGGAAGGACTCCTTGAGACCCCAGTCCAGGGTGCCGTCCTTCAGGACGACGTCCGGCGCGGCGGCCGGGGCCGCGGCCCGCGCGGCGTCCTGTCCGCCCGACGCGAGCGCCGGGAGCGTGAGCACGGTCGCGCCGAGGGTGACCGCCGTCGCGATGGCGGCGGCGAGAGCGATGGGGCGGCGGTTTGCTGCCATGGGCGGGGCTCCTCGATGGGTGTGAGGCGGGAGTGCACGTATGTACGTGCGAGACGTGTGGGGGAGGCGGGCCGTCAGGAGGGATCCGACGGGCCCGGGGAACCGGTGGAACCGGAGGAACCGGCAGGACCAGAAGAATCGGCAGGACCGGAGGAACTGGAGGCGTCGCCCTGCGCGTTGGCGGCCCTGCGCCTGCGCGTCACGAGGACGGCGAGTCCGGCGGCGAGCGCCACCCCCGCGCCGATCGCCGTGTACGTCCCCGCGCCCATGGAGGACGCGGACGGAGCGGAGGAGGCGGACGGCCCGGTCCCGGCGTCGGTGGCCGCGGCGGACTCCGTGCCGGACGGCGTGGGCGTCGCCGTGGCGGTCGACGTGTCGCTGCCCAGGTCCGGCAGGGCGGGGAGCTTCGCCTTCGCGTCGACGGTGACGGCGAGCGAGACGGGGTCCATCTCCGTACCGGCCGGGTAGAGGGAGCCGAAGCTCTTCGCGCCCTGCGCGGTCAGTTTCGCGGGGGTCTCGGTGAGGGCGGCGAGGCCGTCCTTCGGGGTGAAGTCCCCGGCCGCGAAGGTGACGAGGGGGACGGCCTCGCGCGGCGGGCTGCCCTCGGCCGCGTCCGTGACATCGGCGAAGAGCGTGCCCTTGCCGTCCTTCACCACCACGGCGACCTTGCTCAGCGTCAGATCGAGCCGGGTGCCGGTGAAGCGGACGCTGCCCGCGAAGTCGGCGTCGAGGGTGCCCGTCTTCGCGTCGTACGTGCCCTTGCCCCGCGGGAAGCGGAAGAGCGCGCCGCCGTCCTGGGCGCCGTCGCCGAGCGTCCACTTCCCCTGGGCGATGGAGCCGGTGACGTACTCGCGGTACGTACGGCGGACGCCCCAGTCGACGGCCGCCTCCCTGAGTGCGGCGGACGCGGACTCCTCCGGGGTCCTGGCGCCCTTCTCCTTCTCCTCGCCCTCCGGCGAGGACGACGACGGCGGCGGCGGCGTCGTACTCGGCGCGGCGGCGACGTCCACGGAGAGGCTGACGGGGTCGAGCGCCGTACCGGCCGTGTAGTACCCGGCGAAGGCCGTCGCGCCCTGCGTGGTCAGCGTCGCGGGGACGTTGCCGAGGGCGACCGGCGAGGAGCCGCCGCGCATGTCGATCCCGGAGAGGTTCAGGGAGGCGAACGGGACCTGGGAGGACGTGGTGACCTTGCCCGAGCCCTTCGCCTTGCTGACCATGTCGGCGTGGAGCGTGCCCTTGCCGCCGGAGATCCGCACGGTGGGACGCGAGAGGGTGAGGTCGAGTTCGTACGAGCCGTCGGACTTCTGGTGGCCGACGAACCGTACGCCGCCGGAGAACCCGGCGCTGAAGGCGCCGCTGTCCGGGTCGTACGCACCGGTCGCCGAGTGGAACCTGAACTGGCTGCCCACCGTGGCCGCTCCCCCCGTCAGGCCCCAACTGCCCTGCGCGATGGGCCCGGTGACATAGCCGAGGAAGGAGGACTTGATGCCCCAGTCCAGCCTGCCGCCCTGCACCGTACGGTCCGCCGCGTGCGCGCCCGCGGCCGGAAGCAGAGCCACCGGCAGCGCCATGAGGAGCGCGACGAGCAGGGCGACGGGGAACCCGCCGGGGTATCCGGCGAAGAGCCCGGCGCGGAAGGCGCGTACGGGTCTGAAGGACAGCATGGGGTCACTCCCGCATCTGGACTCCGGACGTGGAACAGCCCGAGGTCTGGCAACAGAGGTAAGGCTAACCTAAGCTACTTCAAGCCTGTGCCGGAACCCTTCCGTCACAGAAGCCTCGACACCGGAATCCGCGCCGGCCCCCGGAGAAGCGGACTCCCCGAAGAAGGACGGTGCACTCCGTGCGCAGATCACGCCTGGCGGGTGCGCTCGTCTCCGTGCTCACCCTCGCCCTGGCCGCCACCGGTTGCGGCGGAAGCGGCGCGGACGGTACGGGAGCGGGCGGCGGCAAGGGCGGTACGGAGCAGCGCGCCGCGCAGGCGGCCGGGGCCGCCGACCGGCTGGAGCCGCTGACGGCGAGGCCCGAGCCCCGGCTGCCCGTCACCGTCTCCTCGGCGGACGGCAGGAAGGTCACCGTCACCTCCACCGACCGGATCGTGCCGCTCACCGGATCGCTGAGCGAGATCGTCTTCACCCTCGGCCTCGGCGAGCGGGTCGTGGCGCGCGACATCACCGCGACGTTCGAACAGGCCGCGAAGCTGCCCGTGGTGACGCGCGCCCACGACGTCTCCGCCGAGGGCGTCCTCTCGCTCAGGCCCACCCTCGTCCTCGCGGACACCACCACGGGCCCCGCCGAGGCCATCGGGCAGATCAGGGCGGCGGGCATCCCGCTCCTCGTCGTCGAGCCGGCCAAGGGCCTCGCCGACGTCGGCGAGCGGATCGACGCGGTGGCCTCGGCGCTCGGGGTCACGGCGGCCGGCACGGAGCTGAAGGAACGTACGGAGCGGCGGATCGCCGCCGTACAGAAGGGCGTTCCGGCGCGCGAGGGCGAGCGGAAGCCGCGCGTGGCCTTCCTCTACCTGCGCGGTTCGGCCTCGGTCTATCTGCTCGGCGGCGCCGGCTCCGGGGCGAGTTCGCTGCTGGAGGCGGCCGGCGCGGTCGACGCGGGCAAGGAGTCGGGGCTCACCAAGGACTTCACCCCGATCACCAGCGAGGCCCTGGTGAAGGCCGCGCCCGACGCGATCCTGGTGATGACGAAGGGGCTCGCGTCGGTGGACGGGCTCGACGGCCTGGTGAAGATCCCGGGCGTCGCGGAGACCCCCGCCGGGATGGACCGCAGGGTCGTCTCCGTCGAGGACGGGGTGCTGCTGAACTACGGCCCGCGGACCGACGAGGTGCTGAAGTCGATCGTCGGACAGCTCTACGCGGGCGAGAAGTGACGGGACGGCACGAGACGTGACCACCGGTTCCACCGCGCGCACCCCGGAGGCGGGGAAGGCGCCGAGCCTTCCGCCGACAGGCACAGGCAGCGACACCGACACAGGCACCGGCACGAACACGGACCCGAGTGCCTCCCCCGGTGCGCGGCGGCGCCCCGGGGCCACCGTGCTGCTCACCGCCGGGCTCGCGGGCGGGCTCGTCGTCCTCTGTCTGCTCTCCGCAGGGATCGGCGCGTACGACATCCCCCTCGGGGACGTCCTCGCCTCCCTCCAGCACCGGGTGGGGCTCGGCGGCGCGCCGCTCGACCGGGTCGGGGAGAGCGTCCTGTGGAACGTACGGCTCCCCCGTGTCGCCCTGGCGCTGCTCGTCGGCGCGTCGCTCGGCTGCGCGGGCGCGCTGATGCAGGGGGTGTTCGGCAATCCGCTCGCCGAGCCGGGCGTCATCGGGATCTCGTCGGGCGCGGCGGTCGGCGCGGTCGCCTCGATCGCGCTGGGGCTGAGCTTCCTCGGCAACTGGACGGTGACGGTCTGCGCGTTCGTCGCCGGGCTCGGGACGGTCCTGCTGGTGTACGCGCTGTCCCGTTCCGGCGGCCGTACGGAGGTGGTCACGCTCATCCTCACCGGCATCGCGGTCAACGCGTTCGCGGGTGCGCTGATCGGGCTGTTCATCTTCTTCGCGGACAACGCGCAGATCACCCAGATCACCTTCTGGCAGCTCGGTTCGCTGGCCCAGGCGACCTGGCCGAAGGTGCTCGCGGTGCTGCCGTGCGCGGTGGCCGGGCTGGCGGTCGCGCCGTTCTCGGCCAGGAAGCTGGATCTGCTGGCGCTCGGTGAACGGCCCGCGCGTCATCTGGGCGTGGATGTCGAGCGGCTGCGGATCCTGCTGGTGCTGGTGGTCGCGCTGCTGACCGCGGCGGCGGTCGCGGTGGCCGGGATCATCACGTTCGTGGGGCTGCTGGTGCCGCATCTGCTGCGGATGGCGCACGGGCCCGGCCACCGTTTCCTGGTGCCGGGCAGCGCGCTCGGCGGGGCGCTGATCCTGGTGGCGGGCGATCTGGCGGCCCGTACGGTGGCGGCGCCCGCCGAGCTTCCGCTGGGGGTGCTGACCGCGCTCTTCGGCAGCCCGTTCTTCTTCTGGCTGCTCCGCAGGACCCGTCGTAGGCAAGGTGGTTGGGCATGAGTCTGCGTACCGCGGTCGGTGGACTGTTCGCCAGGCGGGGGCGCGCGCTGCCCTCCCCCGTGGCCCCCGGCGCCCCCGTCGCGGAGGTGTCCGGGCTCCATGTGCGGCTCGGGCAGCGCGAGGTGCTGTCCGGGATCGAGCTGACCGCGCGGGCGGGCGAGGTCGTCGCCCTCGTCGGGCCGAACGGGGCCGGGAAGTCCACCCTGCTCGCCGCGCTCGCCGCCGATCTGCCGGCCGACCGGGGCACCGTACGGATCGACGGGCGCCCCGTGCGGGAGTGGGCCCCGGCCGAACTGGCCCTGCGCCGCTCCGTGCTGCCGCAGGCGGCGACGCTCTCGTTCCCCTTCCCGGTCGAGGACGTCGTACGGATGGGCCGGGCGCCCTGGGCCGGGACCGTACGGGAGGACGAGGACGACGAGGCGGTCGCGGCGGCGATGGCGGCCACCGAGGTCGCCGGCTTCGCCGCCCGCCCCTTCTCCGCGCTCTCCGGCGGCGAGCGTGCCCGGGTGGCGCTCGCGCGGGTCCTCGCCCAGCGCGCCCCGCTGCTCCTGCTCGACGAGCCGACCGCCGCGCTCGACCTGCGCCACCAGGAACTCGTCCTGCGGCTCTGCCGGGAGCGCGCGGCGGCGGGCGACGCGGTCGTGGTCGTCCTGCACGATCTGGGGCTGGCGGCGGCCCACGCGGACCGTACGGCCGTGCTCCACGACGGGCGGATCGCGGCCGAGGGGCCGCCCGCCGAGGTCTTCCGCGACGCACTGCTGAGCCGGGTCTACCGCCAGCCCGTGGAGGTCCTGCCGCACCCCAGTACCGGCGTCCCGCTGATCGTGCCCAAGCGTCCCGGCCGACCCGCGGGTCCGCTCCCCGCACCCCGTCCTTGACCCCTGCTTTGCCCTGTCGTGGGGCGGCCGAGGGGCCGCTGTGACCTGCCTGTGTCCGGGTGTCGCTCCGGGGCGTGAGTGAGAGCTGAATCACTGGACGAGGGGGTACCGCTGAGGTAAGCCTAAGTTAAGTTGAGCCCGCCGCATTCTCCGGCGATATCGGCATTACCGCCCTGTCTTCCTTTTGTTCCGTTGTCCGTTGCCTTGTTCGGATCCCATCCGTTTCCCGCCCCTCGTGGAGCCCCGTATGCGACCTGCCCGTCTCTCCGTCGTCACCGCCACCGCCGCGGTGGTGGCCCTGACCGCCGTCACCGGGTGCGCCGGGAAAAGCGAGTCCAAGGGCGGCGCGGGCGCCGTCCGGGTCACCGCGAAGGACGACGCCTGCGAGGTCTCCGCGACGGAGTTCCCGGCCGGCCATCTCGAACTGGCCGTCGAGAACCAGGGGTCCAAGGTCACCGAGGTCTATCTCCTCTTCCCCGACGACCGGATCGTCACCGAACGCGAGAACATCGGCCCCGGCACGAAGGCGAAGATCACCGCCGAGGTGAAGTCCGGTACGTACGAGATCGCCTGCAAGCCCGGCATGAAGGGCGCCGGCATCCGGCAGAAGGTCACCGTGACCGGTGGGACCGCCGCCGAGCGCAGCCCGGAGATGGACACCGCCGTCGCCGCGTACCGCACATACGTCCAGGCACAGGCCGACGCGACGCTGCCGAAGGTGAAGGTCTTCACCGACGCCGTGCGCGCCGGTGATCTGGAGGCCGCGAAGAAGGCGTACGCGCCCTCGCGGATCGGCTGGGAGCGTACGGAGCCGGTCGCCGAGTCCTTCGGGGACATCGACCCGAAGGTGGACGTACGCGCCGACGGCCTGGAGCCGGGCCAGAAGTGGACGGGCTGGCACCGGCTGGAGAAGGAGCTCTGGCAGGACAGGAAGCTCGGCCCGGACGCGAAGTCCCTCGCCGACGCGCTCGACAAGGACCTGCTGGACTGGCAGAAGCGGGTGGGCCGCGCCGAGATCACCCCGACGTCCATGGCCAACGGCGCGAAGGAACTCCTCGACGAGGTCGCCTCCGGCAAGGTCACCGGCGAGGAGGAGCGGTACAGCCACACCGACCTCGTCGACTTCAAGGCCAATGTCGAGGGCGCGCAGCACTCCTACGAGCTGCTGAAGCCGGTGGCCGCGAAGAACGACCCGGCGCTGGTGACCGAGCTGGACAAGCAGTTCGCCGCGCTCGGCACACTGCTCGACCGGTACCGGGAGGGCGCGGGGACCGGCTCGGCGGACGCGACCGGTTCGTCCGAGCCGTACGCGTTCACGTCGTACGAGAAGGTCGGCAAGGCCGGGCGCAAGGAGCTGTCGGACGGTGTCAACGCCCTGGCCGAGCCGCTCTCGAAGCTCGCCGCCGCCGTGGTGAAGTAGGGCTCCGCGCGCATGTCCGGCACCGAAGAGACGAACGAGGAGCGGGGCGGCACCCCGGCCGCCCCGTCCCGGCGCGCCCTGCTCGGCTGGGGCGGTGCCGGGCTCGCGCTCGGGGCCGCGGCGGCCGGCGGCGCCGTGGCCGCGGTCCGGGGCGGGGACACCGCGGGGCCCGCCGCCGGCACCGGCGCGGCGGTGCCCTTCCGCGGCGCGCACCAAGCGGGCATCGCCACGCCCGTCCAGGACCGGCTGCACTTCGCGGCGTTCGACGTGACGACCGGCGACCGCGCGGAACTGGTCCGGTTGCTCAAGGACTGGACGCGGGCCGCCGAGCGGATGACGGCGGGGCACGCGGTCGGCGAGGGCGCGTACGGCGGACTCGCCGAGGCGCCGCCGGACGACACGGGCGAGGCGCTGGGGCTCCGGCCCTCCCGGCTCACCCTCACTGTCGGCTTCGGCCCCGGGCTCTTCGCGCACGGCACGGAGCGCACGGACCGGTTCGGGCTGGCCGCGCGCCGGCCCGACGCCCTGGTCGACCTGCCGGGGTTCCCCGGCGACAACCTCGATCCGGCGCGCGGCGGCGGCGATCTCTGCGTCCAGGCGTGCGCGGACGATCCGCAGGTCGCGGTGCACGCGATCCGCAATCTGGCCAGGATCGGCTTCGGGAAGGTCGCGGTGCGCTGGTCGCAGCTCGGCTTCGGCAAGACGTCGTCGACGACGCCGGGCGCGCAGACCCCGCGCAACCTCTTCGGCTTCAAGGACGGCACCAGCAACATCGCCGTCACCGAGACCGACGCGCTCGACCGGTACGTCTGGGTGGGCGCGCGGGAGGGGCCCGGCTGGCTCACGGGCGGCTCGTATCTCGTCGCCCGCCGGATCTCGATGCGGATCGAGAGCTGGGACCGTACCTCTCTCCAGGAGCAGGAGGACGTCTTCGGCCGGGACAAGGGCGAGGGCGCGGCGGTCGGCAAGGCGCGCGAGCACGACCGGCCGAACCTCGCGGCGATGCTGCCGACCTCGCATGTACGGCTGGCCCATCCGGAGTCCCACCACGGGGTGCGGATGCTGCGCCGCGGCTACTCCTTCACCGACGGTACGGACGGGCTCGGCCGGCTCGACGCGGGGCTGTTCTTCCTGGCGTACCAGCGGGACGTGCGGGACGCGTTCATCCCCGTACAGCGGTCACTGGCGCGCTCCGACGCGCTCAACGAGTACATCCAGCACGTGGGTTCAGCGGTCTTCGCGATCCCGCCGGGCGTCCGGGACGAGGACGACTGGTGGGGCCGGGCGCTGCTCACCTGACCCGCGCATCATCACAAAGGAGTTCCGGCGTGTTCGGAAACTATCTGATCGGCCTGCGCGAGGGGCTGGAGGCCAGCCTCGTGGTCTGCATCCTGATCGCGTACCTGGTGAAGACGGGGCGGCGCGACGCGCTGCGGCCCGTGTGGACCGGCATCGCGGTCGCCGTCGTGCTCGCGCTGGGGTTCGGCTTCGGGCTCGAATTCGGCTCGCAGGAGCTGACGTTCGAGGCGCAGGAGGCGCTGGGCGGCTCGCTGTCGGTCCTCGCGGTGGGGCTGGTGACCTGGATGGTCTTCTGGATGCGGCGGACGGCGCGCCATCTCAGGTCCGAGCTGCACGGGAGGCTCGACGCGGCGCTGCGGGCGGGGACCGGCGCGCTGGTCGCCACGGCGTTCCTGGCGGTGGGCCGGGAGGGACTGGAGACGGCGCTGTTCGTGTGGGCGTCGGTGCGCGCCTCCTCGGACGGTACGCACGCCCCGCTGATCGGGGTGGTGCTCGGGATCGCCACCGCGGTCCTCCTGGGGTGGCTGTTCTACCGGGGTGCGCTGCGGATCGATCTGGCCAGGTTCTTCACCTGGACCGGCGGGATGCTGGTGGTCGTGGCGGCGGGGGTGCTCGCGTACGGCGTCCACGACCTCCAGGAGGCGCGCTTCCTGGGCGGGCTGTCGGACAAGGCGTTCGACATCAGTACGACGATCCCGCCGGACAGTTGGTACGGCACGCTCCTGAAGGGCGTCCTCAACTTCCAGCCGGACCCGACGGTGCTTCAGGTCACCGTCTGGTTCCTGTATCTGGTCCCGGCGCTCGCGCTGTTCCTGGCCCCGGTAGGGTGGCGATCCGTTCGTACGGGTCCTGGCAGAGGTACGGGTCCTGGCAGGCGTCAAGGAGCAGAGGCGGCCGATGAGCAGGCGGGGAAGGCCGGTGCGGGGAACGGTCCTGGCGACGCGCCGGACGGTGGCGGCCCTCGCGGCGGTGACGGTGCTGTCGCTGACGGCGAGCGGGTGCGTGACGGTGCACGGGGAGCTGGCGGTCCTGCCGTCGGCGGACCGGAGTGAGGCCGAGCGGGCCCTGAAGGATTTCACCGACGCGTACAACGCGGCGGACAAGGCGTACGATCCGGCGCTCGACGCGGACCGGGTGACCGGCGCGCTCGGCGCGATCAACCAGGCCGGTCTGAAGGCGCGTTCCATCACGTCCCCGAACGGGAATCCCCAGCACCAGCCGCTGGAGCTGGGGGACGCGAAGTTCACGATCCCGAAGAAGGCGGGCTGGCCGCGCTGGTTCGTGGCGGACACCGACAGCAACCGGGACCAGGACAACGGCGGCGCGCAGGACACCCGCTGGGTGCTGGTCTTCCTGCGCAACGGGCCGGACCAGAAGTGGGAGGTCCCGTATCTGACGATCCTCGCGGCGGACGCGGTCCCGGCGTTCCGTACGGACGGCGAGGGCTGGGGCGAGGCGGTGGAGCCGGGCAGCAAGGGGCTGTCGGTGGCGCCGAAGGATCTGAGCGCGGAGTACGCCTCGTATCTGGAGGACGGCGAGCCGGACCACTTCGCGGACGGGCCGCACACCAGCGAGTGGCGCAAGACCCGCAGGCAGAAGGAGCGGCTGCCGGGTCTGACGACGCAGTACATCGACCAGGCGGCCAGCAGCGGGGACTTCGATCCGCTGGGGCTGGCGACGGAGGACGGCGGCGCGCTGGTCTTCTTCGCCACGCGCTACTTCGAGCGGCTGACGGGCGCGAAGGGCGTCAAGCCGCAGGTGAACGCGGATGTGAAGGCGCTGACGACGGGTGAGGTGACCAACACCCTCACCAAGGAGTGGATCTCCAGCCAGGCCGTTCTGGTCCCGCCGGCCGACGCGGGCGACCCGAAGGTGACGGTGGCGGGACGGCTCCAGGGCGTCATAGCGGCGAAGGGCTCGTAGGCGCGGGGTCCGGCCGGGGTCACCTCCGGGGTCACGGCGCCGGCCGGTACGCGGGCCAACCGGGCGAGGCGCCGGGACGGTTCGGCATGGTGCCCGGCGCCGGGGCGCCGCGCGGCGGATGCCGAGGGCTCCCCCGCAGGAGAGACCCGTGAGCGACCCCCGCCCGCCCATGCCCCCGAGGCCGGTGTCCGGCACGGCCCGCGACGGCCTCCCCTCTCCCGGGGTGATCGGTATCGGGCTCGCCGCGGTGCTGACGTTCGCGCCGGCCCAGGGGTCGTGGCAGTGGTCCGCCACCTTCATCGGGGTGACGCTGACGGGACGGTACGCGGCCCTCCAGGCGCGGGCGGTGACGGTGCCGCCCTGGCGTTCGCGCAGCAGGTCCAGGCGTAAGGCCGTCGCGGAGTGCCTGGCCGCCACGACGACGCTGTGGCTGCCCCTGTACGGGCTGGGCGCGGCGGTGCTGATCGGGGCGGTCGCGTGGTACGGCGACCGGGCGGGAGCGCGGCGTCAACGCCCCAGGGGCCAGGCCACCGCGTGCGGGTCCAGTTCGCCGTTCTCGCCCGCGTACCGCGCGCACGCGTCGGTCAGCGTCTCCAGCAGGGTCAGCGGGTCGGGGAGCGGGTACTCGGGACCGCGCAGCCAGCGGACCGCCAGCTCACCGGGGAGCCGCGCCGGGGGTACGAGGACGTAGCTGCCCCGGCAGTGCCAGCGCAGCCCGGGGTGTTCGTCCATCGTCTCGGGGTGGCAGTCCAGCTCGCAGGGCCACCACTCGTCCTCGTCCTCCGGGGTGCCGCGCGTCGCGGTGAAGAAGAGCATCCGGTCGCCGCCGGAGTCGGCCACGGGGCCGACGTCGATGCCCTGCTCCAGCAGGCGTTCCAGGGCGCGGCTGCCCGCTTCGAAGGGGACGTCGAGGACGTCGTGGATCATGCCCGTCGCGGTGATGAAGTTCGCCTCGGGCTGGTTGCGCGCCCAGCGTTCGATCTGTGCCCGGTCGGTGGTGGACTGGGTCTGCCAGGCGAAGGAGAGCGGGTGTCTGGCCGGGGTGGGGCAGCCGATGCGTTCGCACGAACATCGGTAGCCGACGGGGTGGGCGGCGGGCGAGACGGGCATTCCCGCTTCGGCCACGGCGAGCAGCAGCGCCTCACGGCTCGACGCGTCCCCTTCGAGCGTGGCGTCGCCGGCGCTCTTCCTGGGTCGCCTGCGCAGCCACTGGGGAATCCTGCTCTCCGTGCCGCGGTAGCGGCCGAGATCGTCGCCCATCTATCCCCTCACCCTCATGCTCGTCCCTGCGGACTCTTTCCATGGTCGCACCATCCTGCGCCTCGGAGCGCCGCGCTCCGGCACCGGGGGCGGAGGGCTCATCCCTCGCAAGCGGGAGAATTGCGGCTTATGCGGCGGTACGAGGGGGTGATGGGCGGCTCCGGGGCGGCTCGGGCGCCCGGTGGTCTTCACCACACCCGCCCCAGATGCCTCCACGCGCCCCCGCGCGCCCCCGGGGCGCCGGGGCGCCGTCCGCGCCGGGATCAGTTCCGGGGTGCGAGCCCGTGGAGCGCGTACTCGACGATCGCGTCCGCGTACTCGTGCGTCAGCGGGAGCGTCCGCAGCAGCCAGCGGTGGGCGACCGGCCCGACCAGCAGCTCCAGCGCGATCCGCAGATCGAGGTCGCGCCGTACGGCGCCGGCGTCCTGCCCGGCGGCCAGGCGCCGCACGTACAACGTGAGCTGCGGTTCGAGCAGCTTGCGCGCGAACTCGGCGCCCAGCTCCGCGTCGATGATCCCCTCGGCGGCGAGCGCCCGGGCCGGCAGGTCGTAGGCGGGGTTGTTCATCTCGTCCACCGTGGCGCGCAGCACCAGCTTGAGGTCGGTCTCCAGGTCTCCGGTGTCGGGGATCCCCTGCTCCGCGCCGTCCCCGCCCGCCTCGCGCGCCGTCCGCTCGCCGAGGTCGAGGAACGCCTCCAGCAGGACGGCCGCCTTGGAGGGCCACCAGCGGTAGATCGTCTGCTTGCCGACGCCCGCGCGGGCCGCGATGCCCTCGATGGTGGTGCGCGCGTAGCCGATCTCCGTGACCAGGGCGAGAGCGGCGTCGTGGATGGCGCGGCGCGACCGGTCGCTGCGGCGGGAGGAGTCGGGTGCCTTGCTCTCAGCCATGGCCGTCAATCTAGCAACCCGACCGGGCGCCCGGGGCGGCGCGGGGCGGCATCGCGAGTCGGTACGTTCCGTCTCGTACACCCGTCTGACGTGCGCGAAGAACCACCCGAACGGTGCACAGCGCGAAGACCGCGCGCGGCGGACCATGACTCTCACGCACACATCGTGCGCACCGCCGCTCGTGAGGAGCCTCCGTTGCCTCGTGACGCCTCGCCCCGCAGCTATCTCATGTGTCCGCCGGAGCACTTCCGGGTGACGTACTCGATCAACCCCTGGATGGACCCGACCAAACCCGTCGACCAGGCCCTGGCGCTCGTCCAGTGGGAGGACCTGCGCGACCGCTACCGGGCGCTCGGCCACACCGTCTCCGTACTCGACCCGGAGCCCGACCTGCCCGACATGGTGTTCGCGGCGAACGGCGCGACGGTGGTCGACGGCCGGGTGCTGGGGGCGCGGTTCGCGCACGAGGAGCGGTCCGGGGAGGCGGAGGCCCACCGGGACTGGTTCCGGACCCACGGCTACCCGGACGTCAGCGAGCCCGTGCACATCAACGAGGGCGAGGGCGACTTCGCGGTCACCGCCACGTATCTGCTGGCCGGCCGGGGCTTCCGGTCGAGCCCGCTCTCGCACGGGGAGGCGCAGGAGTTCTTCGGCCGGCCGGTGATCGGCCTGGACCTGGTCGACCCGCGCTTCTACCACCTGGACACGGCGCTCTGCGTGCTGGACGACGCGGCCGACGAGATCATGTACTACCCGGACGCGTTCTCCCCCGGCAGCCGCGCCGTCCTCACCCGCCTCTTCCCGGACGCCCTGATCGCCGACGCCGCCGACGCGGCGAGACTCGGCCTGAACGCGGTGAGCGACGGCCGCCACGTCCTGCTCCCACAGGCCGCCACGGGCCTCTTCGAACCGCTGCGGGAGCGGGGTTTCGAGCCGATCGGCATGGACCTCGGGGAACTGCTCAAGGGCGGCGGCAACGTCAAGTGCTGCACACAGGAACTGCGCGGCCCGCGCGACTGACGGGGCGTCGTGGCGGTGGGCGTGGAGGGATGGGAGTGGCGGTGCGAAGGGAGCCGCCACGAGCAGAGGCGAGGAGATCGCTCTCCTCGCCACTCCTAACGTATAGCGCACCGGGGGGCTTGCGGCAAGGCCCCGGGGGTGACGCAAAATCTTCGGCCGAGGCCGGATTCTGCGAAATGTGGGGGCACGACATGCGTGTGAGGTCGACGTATGGACACGGTGACGTCGGACCGTCGGAGGAGTACGTGTGGGATCTTCGCGAGGCCGACGAGACGCGGGGGGCGGTCGTCGGCGGTAAGGGCGCGCATCTGGGCGGGCTGGCGCGGATCGAGGGGGTCCGGGTGCCCGAGGGGTTCTGTGTGACCACGGACGCCTTCCGGCGGATCACGGCGGAGGCGCCGTCGCTCGGCGAGCAGCTCGACCGGCTGGCGCGGCTGGACCCGGACGACCGGGAGGCGCTCCGTACGCTCAGCGCGCGGATCCGCCGGACCATCGAGGAGATCGCCGTCCCCGACGATCTCGCGGAGGCGGTCACCCGCGCGTACGCCCGGCTCGGCGAGCGGGCCGCCTGCGCCGTCCGGTCCAGCGCTACGGCGGAGGACCTGCCGACGGCCTCCTTCGCCGGCCAGCAGGACACGTATCTGAACGTCGTGGGGGCGGCGGAGGTCCTCCGGCACGTCAGCCGGTGCTGGGCCTCGCTGTTCACCGAGCGGGCGGTGGCCTACCGCCGGCGGGGCGGTATCGACCACCGTACGGTCCACATGGCCGTGGTCGTGCAGCGGATGGTCCTGCCGCACGCGGCCGGTGTGCTGTTCACGGCCGACCCCGTCACGGGCAACCGGCGGACCGCCACCGTGGACGCCGGCTTCGGGCTCGGTGAGGCGCTGGTCTCCGGGCTGGTGAACCCGGACGTCTTCACCGTGCGGCACGGCGAGGTCGTCGCCAGGACGATCGCCGTCAAGGAGCGCGCCCTGTACGCCCGGCCGGACGGCGGTACGCGGGAGGTGGCGCTCCCCCCGGAGCGGCGGGAACAGCCCTCGCTGACGGACGCCCAGGCGGTGCGGCTCGTACAGCTCGGGCGGCGGATCGAGGCGCACTTCGGCAGCCCGCAGGACATCGAGTGGTGCCTGGACGACGAGGGCTTCCAGATCGTCCAGAGCCGGCCCATCACCACGCTGTTCCCCGTCCCCCACGCCGACGACGAGGAGAACCACGTCTATGTCTCCGTCGGTCACGGGCAGATGATGACCGACCCGATGAAGCCCCTGGGGCTCTCCCTGTGGCGTCTGACGGCGATGGTGGCGATGCACGAGGCCGGCGGGAGGCTGTTCGTCGACGTCACCGGGCGGCTGGCCACGCCCGCGAGCCGCGCCGCCACCCTGGACGTCCTGGGGAGGGGCGATCCGCTGGTCAGGGACGCGCTGGAGACCGTACTCGCGAGCGGGGACTTCGTCCCCCCGCTCCCGGACCCGGCTCCGGGCGCCCCGCCGGCCGGCCGGCCCTCCGTCCCGGCGGAGGCCGATCCGGCCCTCGTCGCCGGGCTGATCGAACGCAGCCGGGCGTCCGTCGCCGACCTGGAGCGCGCGATCGGGACGAAGAGCGGACCGGCGCTCTTCGACTTCCTGCTGGACGCCTTCGAGGAGCACAAACGCGTCCTCGGCGATCCGCTGAACTTCCAGGCGATCATGGCGGGGATGGAGGCCACCTGGTGGCTGGGCGACAAGCTCCTGGAGTGGCTGGGCGAGAAGAACGCGGCGGACACGCTCACGCTCTCCGCCCCCGGCAACATCACGTCGGAGATGGGGCTGGCGCTGCTCGGCGTCGCGGACGTGATCCGTCCGTACCCCGAGGTCGTGACGTATCTGCGGGGCGCCGGGGACGAGGGGTTCCTGGACGGGCTGGCGGGGCTCCCGGGCGGGAGCGAGGCGCGCGCCGCCATCGAGGGCTATCTCGACCTGTACGGGATGCGCTGCGCCGGCGAGATCGACATCACGAGGCCGCGCTGGCGTGAGCGCCCCACCACGCTCGTCCCCCTGATCCTCGACCACGTCAGGAACTTCGGACCGGGCGCCGCGGAGCAGCGCTTCGAGGAGGGCCGGCGCAAGGCGCGGGAGAAGGAACAGGACGTGCTGTCGCGGCTGCGCGCGCTGCCGGACGGGGAGCGGAAGGCCGACGAGACCAAGCGGATGATCGACCAGGTGCGGGCCTTCATCGGGTACCGGGAGTACCCCAAGTACTTCATCGTCAGCCGCTACTTCGTCTACAAGCGGGCGCTGCTGGCGGAGGGCGAGCGCCTGGCGCGGGCCGGGGTGATCGGCGGGAAGGAGGACATCTTCCACCTCACGTTCGAGGAGCTGCGGGAGGCCGTGCGCACGCAGGAGGTGGACGAACGGCTCGTCAGGCGGCGCGAGGAGGCGTTCCGTTCGTACCGGGCGCTCACCCCGCCCCGCGTGCTCACCTCGGACGGCGACGCCCTCAACGGGTCGTTCCACCGCGACGGTGTACCGGCCGGCGCCCTGGTCGGCCTGCCGGTCTCCGCCGGGACCGTCGAGGGGCGGGCGCGCGTCGTCCTCGACCTGGCGGAGGCCGACCTCGAAGCGGGCGACATCCTCGTCACGGTCTGTACGGACCCGAGCTGGTCGCCGGTGTTCGTCGGCATCGCGGGCCTGGTGACGGAGGTGGGCGGCCTGATGACCCATGGCTCGGTGATCGCCCGGGAGTACGGTCTGCCGGCGGTGGTGGGCATGGACGGGGCCACCCGGCTGATCCGGGACGGGCAGCGGATCCGGGTGCACGGGACCGACGGGTACGTGGAGATCCTGTCGTGACGGACCTCGTCCGGGCCGCCCGCCGGGTTCAGGGGGCGGGCGGCCAGGTGTCGCCCCAGTCCGCGTCCCTCGCCGCGCGGTAGAGGGGGCCGTGGCGCTTGGTGACGGTCTCGCGGCGCAGCGCGTCGTCCGCCGTGCAGAGTTCCAGGAGCACCTGGCCCTTGCGGATCTGCGGCCTGCGGATGACGCGTGCCCCGGCCGGGTCCGGGGTGAAGCGGACCGCCGCGACATAGCTGAACTTCTCGTCCTCGTACGGGAGCGAGCCGCCCTTCACCTGGCGGTGCAGGGACGATCTGCTGACCCGGGCCGAGAAGTGGCACCAGTCGGTGCCCGGGGTGATCGGGCAGGCGCGGTCGTGGGGGCAGGGGGCCGCGACGTGGAAGCCCGCGCCGATCAGCAGGTCGCGGGCCTCGATGACGCGCAGGTAGCCGTCGGGGGTGCCCGGTTCCACGACCACCACGGCCTTGGCGGCCCGCGCCGCCTCCGTGACCAGGGCGGTGCGGTCGCGCGCGGCCAGTTCCTTCAGGACGTACGAGACCGTCACGAGGTCGCTCCCGGCCAGCTTCAGGGCCTCCTCGATCCGGCCGCCGCGCCACTCGGCGGCGCTGAGCGCGGGGATGCCCGAGGACCGGGCCAGTTCACGGCCGAGGGCGAGCGCCGGTTCGGCCCAGTCCAGGACCGTGGTGGCGCGCGGCGCGTCCGGGGCGCCGCCCCAGACCGCGTCCGCCGCCCAGACCGCCGCGCCCGTGCCGCCGCCCACGTCGAGATGGCTGCCCGGGGTCCAGCCGGGCGCCGCGTCCGCCAGCGCCTCCAGCGCGGACCGTACGGCCTCGAAGGTCGCGGGCATCCGGTACGCGGCGTAGGCGGCGACATCGGAGCGGTCCCGCAGGACGGGCGCGTCCGTCGGGGTGGTCCCGCGGTAGTTGGCGATCAGCCGGTCGACTGCCTGCGTGGCCTGCTTGGGCGGCAGCCCGTCGAGCAGGCGGCCGAGCTGGGCGCGCAGGGTCTCCGCGGTGGAGAGGGTGGCGTTCACCGGCCGAATTTTAGTGCCCCTCCCGGCAAGCTTTGCCCCGTCGCGCCGCCCCGCACGCACGCTCGCGGCGTTGGCCAAAAGCCCTGGTAGCTCCGCTACGAGGGCTTCCGGCCGCCTTGCGATCGCACGCACCGGACGACGCTCCTTCGGGGCAAACATTGCCGGTCGCGGCACTAGGCAACCGGGGCAAGCCGCAGCACCCCCGTCCGTCACCCCGGAGCGAACACCGAAGGGACGATGGCCTGTTGCTACGCTGACGGCCTTGTCAGGCGGGGCGGGGGCTCTCACGGGAGGACCACGGGGACCATGGGGACCATGTGGCAGCGGATCCGGCTCAGAGCCTTCGGGCCCACGGGGACCCTCAGGCCCATGCGCCGCATGCGGCCCTTCGGGGAGGTCCCGACCCGCAGGGAGCGGATCGTCCGCGGGGCCCTGGTGGCCGGAGTGATCGTCCTCGCGCTGCTGCTCCTCCTGGCCACCTGCGGCGGACCGGCGGCGAAGACCGGCGGCGGCCCGGACGGCAAGGCCACGACCACCGGCACCAAGGCCGTCGTGCCGTCGGCGAGCGGTGCGCCGCGGATCCCGCAGCTCCCCGTCCCGGCCACGTACGACACGGCGCGCGGCTGGGACATCATCGACGGCTCCCCGGGCTACGCGGTCGCCGAGGACACCGGGCTCGTCGCCTATCTGGACCGGACGGACGAGGACCGGTATCTGATCCGTACCGTCGATCCCGCCACCGGGAAGCCCGGCTGGAGCGGTGAGCCCCGGCGGACCCTCTTCGCGCCCGACCGCTTCCCCCGGCTGCTCGCCGTGACGACCGGCGACCGGCGGGAGTACTTCGTCACCTGGTCGTACGGGCGGATCGACCGGAGTCCGGGCCAGCCCGCGGACGCCCTCGTCTCCCTCGACATCTACAGCGCGGCCGACGGCTCCGCGCGCCGGGTCGAACTCCCCTGGGCCGACGTGCCGAAGGTCACCGCGTGGGGGCCCGGTGTGCTGGTCAGCGACGGCAAGGCCACGAGCACCGTGGTGGACCCGGTGAGCGGGGACGTGGTCAGTGTTCCGCCGGGCGCGCTCGGCTACCCCAAGGGGTGCGCCGAGTGCCGCAGGCTGACGCAGGTGCGCGGGACGACCGACAAGGGCCTGCTCGTCAGCGGCGCCAAGGAGTTCTGGGTGCGCGGCGGCTGGTACAGCAGGAAGGTCGCGCCGAAGGACACGGACGCGGCGTCCGGGGTGCCCGCGTCGATGGCGGGCGGGTACGTCCTCGCCACGTGGCAGAAGAAGAAGGGCGCGAAGGACGCCCGTACCCATGAGGTGTGGGCGCTGCACGACGCGGCGACCGGCAAGGCGGTGCTCCAGGTCGGCTGCCGGAGGCCCGCGATCAGGCCGGCGGACGAGCCGCAGCTCGTCTCCTCGCCGAAGGGCGGCTATCTGGTGGCCGGGCGGCTCGCCTTCGATCTGGCGGAGAAGCGCGCGTACTGCTTCGAGGAGGAGGACGGTACGCGCCCGCTGACGCTGGCCACGGTCGCGGACGACGGCACGGCGTACGGGGCGCGCAGCGCCCGCAGCGCCGCGGACGCGCTGGCGGGCGGGGGCAGCGCCCCGGTCACCGTGGATCTGACGACGGCGACGCCCGAGACGCTGGCCCTCAATGTCCGGCTGCCCGGTGCGGAGATCTCCGGGGTCGGTCTCTTCCGCTGGACGGACGGCAGGGACCGGTCGCATCTGACCGGGTATCCGCACCGCGACAACCGGGGCTGAGGGAGCCGCCGGGCCGCGGGCCGCCGGGCCATCCGGCCGCCCGGCGGAAGGTGCCCGGCGGCGAGGCGTCAGGCCACCGGGCGTTCCATCGGGCGCTGGTGGCGCCACGGCCGTACGAGCGCCACGAACGCGATCAGCGCGCCCACCGCGCACACCAGTTGGACGACGGCCATCGGTACGGCCGTCTCCTCGCCCGCGATGCCCACCAGCGGCGAGGCGACGGCCCCGATCAGGAACGACGCCGTCCCGATGAGCGCGGACGCCGAACCCGCGGCGTGCGGGGCGCGCATCAGCGCGGAGGCGTTGGTGTTGGGCATCGCGAGGCCCATCGCCGACATCAGGACGAAGAGGCCCGCCGCGACCGGGAAGAGACCGACGTCGCCGAAGACCCCGGAGGTCATCAGCAGCAGCGCCAGCGCCGCGCCCGCGATGACGAGCAGGCCGAAGCCGAGCACCCGGTCCAGGGAGACCCGGCCGACCAGCACCTTGCCGTTGATCTGGCCGACGGTGATCAGGCCGATGGAGTTGACGCCGAAGAGCAGGCTGAAGGTCTGCGGCGACGCGCCGTAGATCTCCTGCACGACGAACGGCGAGGCGGCGACGTACGCGAAGAGCGCCGCGAAGGCGAGCCCGCCCGCGAGGGTGTAGCCGGTGAAGACCCGGTCGGCGAGGAGTCCGCGCATGGTGCGCAGCGCCTCACCGACGCCGCCGCTGTGGCGCCGCTCCGGGGGCAGCGTCTCGTGCAGCCACTTCCAGACGACGAGGGTGAGAAGGACACCGACCACGGTGAGGACGACGAAGATGCCGCGCCAGTCCGTGAGCCGCAGCACCTGACCGCCGATCACGGGGGCGATGACCGGGGCGACCCCGGAGATCAGCATCAGGGTGGAGAAGAAGCGGGCCATCTCCACGCCGTCGTACAGGTCGCGCACGACGGCGCGCGCGATCACGATGCCCGCCGCGCCCGCCAGGCCCTGGAGCAGCCGGAAGCCGATGAGGAGTTCGACCGTGGGGGCGAAGGCGCAGATGGCCGTGGCGATGACATAGACGACCATGCCGAACATGAGCGGCCTGCGCCGGCCGAACTTGTCGCTCATCGGCCCGACGACGATCTGGCCGAGCGCCATGCCGGCGAGACAGGCGGTCAGCGTGAGCTGGGCGGTGGCGGCGACCGTGCCGAGGGAGCGGGTGACCTCCGGGAGGGCCGGGAGGTACATGTCCATGGAGAGCGGGGGCAGCGCGGTGAGCCCGCCGAGGACCAGGGTGACCAGCAGCCCGGCGCGGCGCGCGGCGACCACGGCGGCGGGCGCCGCCGCCGGGTCGGGGACGGGCAGGGCCGGGGGTACGGGGGCGGAGCCCGCCGTGGGGGCGGTCGGGGGGACGAGTGCCGAGCGGCGCTGCTCGGAACGTATGTGTTCGGTGCTTCCTTCGGTGGTGCGGCCGCCGTCCGGCATCCATATCTCCATGTCGTTGAAATCCTTACCTATGCTCTCAGCTCAGGCGGAGTGGTCGGGACCCGTTCCCGGGCATCGAACGGGCGGACAGTGAGTGAGGCGGCTATGACAGCAGGACGTGTTCCGGACGACCGTGCCGTGCGCTGGGGCGTACTGGCGACCGGCGGTATCGCGGAACGGTTCACCTCCGACGTGGGGGAACTGGCGGACGCCGAGGTCGTCGCGGTGGCCTCGCGGCGCGAGGCGTCGGCGAAGGAGTTCGCGGACCGGTTCGGGATCCCGCGCGCGTACGGCGACTGGGCGGCGCTCATGGCCGACGAGGAGGTGGACGTCGTGTACGTCGCGACCCCGCACTCCGCGCACCGGGCCGCCGCCGGGCTCGCGCTGGCGGCGGGCCGACCGGTGCTGTGCGAGAAGGCGTTCACGCTCAACGCCCGGGAGGCCGGGGAGCTGGTCGCCCTCGCCCGGGAGCGCGGCGTCTTCCTGATGGAGGCGATGTGGACGTACTGCAACCCGGTCGTCCGGCGGCTGGCGGAGCTGGTGCGGGACGGGGCGATCGGTGAGATCCGTACCGTCCAGGCGGACTTCGGCATCCAGGGCCCCTTCCCGGCCGGCCACCGGCTGCGGGACCCGGCGCTCGGCGGGGGCGCCGTACTGGACCTGGGGGTGTACCCGGTCTCCTTCGCGCACCTGCTGCTGGGCGAGCCGGACCGTGTCCAGGCCGATGCCCTGCTCTCCCCCGAGGGCGTCGATCTGAACACCGGGATGCTGCTGGGCTGGGAGTCCGGGGCGACGGCGCTGCTGTCGTGCTCGATCACGGCGGGGACCCCGGCGACGGCCACGGTGACGGGGACGAAGGGGCGGATCGACGTCCCGTCCGGTTTCTTCCACGCGGACCGGTTCGTGCTGCGCCGGGACGGCGCGGAGCCCGAGGAGATCACGGCGGGTCCGGAGGCCACGCTGCACGGCCTCCAGTACGAGGCGGCCGAGGTGGCGCGCTGTCTGCGGGCGGGCGAGAGGGAGTCGCCGCTGGTGCCGCTGGACGGGACGCTCGCCGTGATGCGGACGCTCGACGCGGTACGGGAACGCGTCGGCGTCCGCTACCCGGTCGACCTGGAGGGGTAGGGCGCGGCGCGGGTACGCTCCGGGGCCATGGATGTCATGGGCGGAGTCGAGGACCAGGACGGCGGGCGGCGCGTCGCCGTCGTGACCGGGGCGGGCTCGGGCATCGGCCGGGCCGTCGCGGTGGCGCTGGACGGCGCGGGCTGGTCGGTGGTGCTCGCCGGGCGGCGCGAGACGGCGCTGGCGGAGACGGCCGGGGCGATGGGGCGGGGCGGGGCGCCGGGGCCGGGCGCCGGTTCCGCCGCCGGGGCCGGCGTGCTGTCCGTGCCGACCGATGTGTCGCGGCCGGAGGACGTGGACGCGCTGTTCGCGGCGGTGGGCGAGCGGTACGGCCGGCTCGACCTGCTCTTCAACAACGCGGGCACCTTCGGCCCCGGCGGCATCAAGGTGGAGGACCTCCCCTACTCGGCGTGGCGGAAGGTCGTGGACACCAATCTGACCGGGACGTTCCTCTGCGCGCAGGCCGCGTTCCGGCTGATGAAGGCGCAGGACCCGCAGGGCGGCCGGATCATCAACAACGGCTCGATCTCGGCCCACGCGCCGCGCCCCGACTCGGTCGCGTACACCGCGACGAAGCACGGCATGACCGGCCTCACCAAGTCGCTGTCGCTGGACGGCCGTCCGTACCGGATCGCCTGCGGGCAGATCGACATCGGCAACGCGGCGACGGACATGACGGAGCGGATGCGGCAGGGGGTGCCGCAGGCCGACGGGGAACTGGCGGTGGAGCCGGTCATGGACGTGACGGATGTGGCGCGGACCGTGCTGCACATGGCGGAGCTGCCGCTGGAGGCGAACGTGCAGTTCGCAACGGTGCTGGCGACGGCGATGCCGTTCGTGGGGCGGGGCTGACGGATCCGGGGCTCAGGAGCCGTGGGTGACCCGGATCTTGGACTGGCCGTGCGGCAGCTCCTCCCAGTCGTCCATGAAGCGGGCCGACAGACCGTACTTCCCGGCCAGGGCGACGAGCGTCTCCGTACGGTAGTAGAAGTCCTCCCGCAGGACCTGGTGTTCCTCGCCCTCCGTACGGTCGAAGGTGAAGTCGAACCAGCCGCCGGGCGCCAGTACACGGCCGACGTGGGCCAGGCACTCCTCGATGACCGGGAGCGGGGAGTGCGAGAAGACGCTGTGCGCGTGCACGACGTCGAACCAGGCGTCGGGCAGGAACGCCAGTTTCAGGTCACGGACCGGGGTCAGCGTGGGCAACCGGTCCTGGAGTCCCCGGTCGACCAGGGTGTCCTGGGCCGCGGCGAGGATGTCGGGCGAGATGTCGATGCCGTAGTAGTGCGCGGGCTCCAGATGGTCGATGAAGCGCCAGCCCGCCCGCAGATTGCCGCAGCCGATCTCCAGCATCCGGTGCTCGGGGCGCAGCCCGTGGCCGAGGAGATAGTCGAATTGCATCGTCCCCAGGGCCAGCCACCGCTCGTACGTGGCGCTGCCCACCGCCGCGTGCGGGGCGACGCGGGTGTCGGAGCGCATCACGGCGCGGTAGTACGCGATGTGGTCCGGCCAGCGGTAGCGCAGCCAGGTGTCCCTGGCCGCGCGGGCCAGGAAGCGCGGCGCCCTGCCGGGGTGGCGCAGGGCGTAGGTGACCCGGTGCCCGAGGGAGGCGCGGTTGACGGTGAGATTCTTGGCGGGCATACGGATTCCTTCGGCGGGCTCGTGCCGGTGGTCGTACCGGCGTCGGCACCTGTGCGGGTGCTGGTACCAGCCTCGCTGCGGGTGCGGGGAGTCCGTGTCGGTGGAGCGGCCCCGGTCCGGGGGCGGTGCGGGGGATACCCGTGTCGGCCGATCGGTTGATGCGGGGCGGCGGAGTGCGGGGTTAGGACTGCTGGAGGAAGCGAGGAAGTGAGGAGGCCAGGGCGGTGCGCGGCGATGGGGAGGTTTCCGGTGGTACGGCGGCGCGGTGGGCCGGAGGACACGGTGCGGCCCGAGGACATGGCGCGGGCGCAGGACATGGCGCGGGCCGAGGACACGGTGCGGGCGGGCCGGGGCGTGCGGGTCGGGGGTGAGGTGGATCCGGACGCGCGGTGGCTCCGCGCCGTCCTGGACGCCGCGTTCCTCCTGCTGCTGGGCTCCTCGCTCCTGCGGCATGTGCTCCTGCACGGCGACGAGCCGCCGATCGGCTGGATCGTCACCCTCTTCGTCGTCTTCGGGCTCCTCCACACGCTCGGCCGGGCCCTCGCCCCCGCACCCCGCCCCGGCGCCCGCCCCACCACCCGCTATCTGGTCCGGCTGGGGGCGGTGCTGGCGGTCTGGATCGTCCTGCTCGTCCTCGCGCCCAGCTCCGCCTGGTGCGCCATGCCGCTCTTCTTCGCCGGTCTGCACACGCTGCCCACCCGGTCCGCGGTGGCACTGGCCTCCGTGCTGACGGTGCTGGTCGTCGCCTCCAAACTGCGCTTCACGGAGGGGGAGTTCGACCCCAACGTGCTGATCGTCCCGCCCGCCGTCGCCGCCGTCGGCACCGCCGTGCTGATCGCCCTCCAGCGCCAGGCGGCCCGCCAGCGCGTCCTGATCGAGGACCTGGTGCGTACCCGCCGCGACCTGGCGGCCACCGAACGGCGCGCCGGGATCCTGGCCGAGCGGCAGCGGCTCTCCGCGGAGATCCACGACACCCTCGCGCAGGGCCTGTCCAGCCAGCAGATGATGCTCCAGGCCGCCGACCGCCTCTGGCACGCGGACCCCGACGCGGCCCGCGGCCATGTGCGGGAGGCGGCCGGTGTCGGGGCCCGCGGGCTCACCGAGGCCCGCCGGTTCGTCCATGACCTGGCCCCCGCGGACCTCGCGGAGCGCACCCTCGTCCAGGCGCTGGGCGCGCTCGCCGACCGCGAGAGCGGCCCGGCCCTGAGCGTGGTCCTGCGGGTCGACGGTGACCCCGGCCCGCTGCCGGAGCGGACCGGGGCCGCGCTGCTGCGCATCGCTCAGGGCGCGCTGGCCAATGTGCGCGAGCACGCCGGGGCGACGCGGGCCGCGCTGACCCTGACCTGGCTGGGCGACCGGATCTCCCTGGACGTCGCCGACGACGGCGCCGGCTTCGACGCGGGCGCCGTGCCCGCCCCCGGCGCGGGCTCGGGGCGCGGGCACGGGCTGCCGGCCATGCGGGTCCGGGCGTACGGCGCGGGCGGCACGCTCACCGTCGAGTCCGAGCCGGGCGGCGGCACCGTCGTGACCGTGGCCCTCCCCCTCACCGCCCCCCACATCCTCGAAGAGGTCGCCCCATGAGCCCGTCCGCCCCCACCTCGCCCATCCGGTTGCTGCTCTGCGACGACCACGCCGTGGTGCGGGCCGGGCTGCGCGCGCTGCTGTCCAGCACCGGGGGCATCGAGGTGGTCGGCGAGGCGGGCAGCGGGGAGGAGGCCCTCGCCATGGCCGGCCGGGTCCGGCCCGACGTGGTGCTGATGGATCTCCAGCTCGGCGACGGCATGGACGGCGTGACGGCCACGCGCCATCTGGTCTCGGGCGCCGCCTACGGTGCCGGGACCGCGCCGCGCGTCCTGGTGCTCACCATGTTCGACACCGACGCCGACATCACCCGCGCCATCGAAGCGGGCGCCACCGGCTATCTGCTCAAGGCGGAACAGCCGGACGAGCTGTTCGCGGCGATCCGGGACGCGGCGTCCGGGCGTACGGCGCTGTCGGCGCCCGTCGCCGACCGGGTGCTGGCCCAGATGCGCAGCCCGCGCCCCGCGCTCTCGGAGCGGGAGCGTGACATCCTCCGGCAGTTGGCGCGCGGCCTGGGGAACCGGGAGATCGCGCGCGCCCTGTTCATCAGCGAGGCCACGGTGAAGACGCATCTCGGCCGGATCTACGGGAAGTTGGGCGTGGACACCCGGGCGGGAGCGGTGGCCGCCGCCAACGAGCGCCGCCTGCTGCCCTGAGGTCGGCCCGGAGGCCCGACCGCCCCGTACCCGGGACCCGCCCGACTCGTACGCCCGGAGGCCCGACCGCCCCGTACCCGGGAGCCGGACCACCGGAACAGGTCCCCGGGGCGGGAACCCCGCCGGGGATCCTGTTCCCGGGATCCTGTTCCGGGGACTTCACGCCGCCAGAAGCGCGGCGATCTCCTTCATCTCGCTCTCGCCGAGGGGCCCGTACCGCAGCGCCCCCGCGTTCTCCTCGGCCTGGGCGACCGAGCGGATGCCCGGGATCGGGACCGTGTGCGGGCTGCGGGCCCAGAGCCAGGCGAGCGCTCCCTGGGCCAGGGTGCGGCCCCCGGAGGTGAGGAGGTCGCGTACGGCGGCGACCCGGGCCGCCTGTTCCGGGACCGGCAGTCCGCCCGCGCCGAACCAGCTCAGCCACGCCGGCGGTACGGTGCGGATGTCGCCGGCGCCGCGCGTCCAGCCGGTCTCCGCGTCGGCCCCGGCGCCGGGGTCCCGGGCGAGCAGGCCCATCGCGAGGGGGCTGCGCGCCACGCTCGCGAGCCCGTGTTCCGCGCACAGCTCCAGCATCTCCGGCGCGTCGTGGAGCACATTGCAGGTGTGCTGGACGGCCGCGCAGTGCTCACCGCCGGCGAACACGGCCGCGCGCTCCGGGTCGTCGGTGCTCCACGCGTAGCTGCGGATCAGTCCCTCCCGTACCAACTCCTCGCAGGTTTCGCGGAGTTCGGCGGCGGCGTCGAGGGGCCCGTCGGAGATGTGGAGCTGGTAGAGGTCCACGTACTCGGTGCCGAGGCGGCGCAGCGAGGCGGTGAGCGCCCGCCGGGCGTGGCCGGGGGTGGCGTCGTGGCCGTCGGCGACGCGGGTCGCCTCGTCGAAGAGGTTGCCCCACTTGGTGGCGAGGACGACCTCGTCGCGGTGGCCGCGCAGCGCCCGGCCGAGGATGTGCTCGCTGTGGCCCGTCCCGTACACGTCGGCGGTGTCGAAGAACGTGATGCCGAGATCGAGCGCCCGCCGGATCGCGGCGATCGACTCGTCGTCGTGGGCGGGGGCCCCCCCCCCCGGGGGGGCCGGCGGGCGCCGCCCCACAACCCCCCACCCCCCCCCACCCACAACCCCAGGGCCCCCCGCCGAACCCC
>NZ_JBHZDA010000025.1:9646-38417 GCF_042755665.1 Streptomyces sp. NPDC059142 | reverse complement strand
AGAGTGTGGGGCCGTGCGGGGGCCCCGCGGGGCGCGGCGTAGATCTCGTGGGGTGGGGGCCCCCCCCCCCCGGGGGGGGGGGCGCCGTCGGGCCTCCGCCATTCACCGCCGATCGCCCAGCAACCGAAACCGAGTGCGCCGACGTCGATCCCACTGTTTCCCAGGGTCCTGCTCTGCGTCTCAACCATGGCCGGAACCCTAGGAGTTGGAGCGCACCCGAAGGCAAGGGCATCCGCGCGACACAATCGTCAACTTCGGGTTGACGACCCTCCATCGTCAACCTAAGGTTGACGGTATGGAGCATCCCGAGAACCTCAGCCAGAACGCCGTCCCGGTCATCAACCCCGTCCGCCTCGACGATCTGATCGAAGGCATCAAGAAGGTCCACTCCGACACGCTCGACCAGCTCTCCAGCGCGGTCGTGGCCGCCGACCACCTCGGCGAGGTGGCCGACCACCTCATCGGCCACTTCGTGGACCAGGCCCGGCGCTCCGGCGCCTCCTGGACCGACATCGGCCGCAGCATGGGCGTCACCAAGCAGGCCGCCCAGAAGCGCTTCGTACCGAAGACCCCCGGCGAGCCGTCCACCCTCGAACCGAGCGACGGGTTCAGCCGGTTCACCCCGGGGGCGAAGAGCGCGGTGGTGGGCGCGCAGAACGAGGCGCACGCCGCGGGGAACGACGAGATCGGCACCGCGCACCTCACGCTCGGCCTGGTCGGCCTGCCGGACACCCTGGCCGCACGGGCGATCGTCGCCCAGAACGTCCCGCTGGACACCGTCCGCCAGGCGGCGACGGCGGCGCTGCCGCCCCGGGCGGAGACGGTGCCCGCGCTGGTGCCGTTCGACGCGGGGGCGAAGAAGGTGCTGGAGCTGACCTTCCGCGAGGCGCTGCGGCTCGGCCACAACTTCGTCGGGACCGAGCACATCCTGCTGGCGCTGCTGGAGTACGAGGACGGTACGGGCATCCTCCACGAGTCGGGCATCGGCAAGACCGCCTCGGAGGCCGAGATCACCGAGGCGCTGGCGGCGGTCGTCGCGGCCACCGCCCGGGAGGCCGGCAAGCCGCAGGAGTAACAGCGGGAGCGGGAGCAACAGAGGGGGAAGAACCTCCCGGAGGACGCCGCCGCCGCGCCGTCGAAACTTTCCCGACGCGGGGCGGCAACCTTTCCCGTACCGGCGGCGACCAGAGAGCACAGGGGCCCCAACCCCCCACCCCCTCTGGAGGATTCCGTGCGGTTCAGACCCCCACCCCCGGGCAGTTCACGCCCGCGCGCCCGCGGCTGGAAGCTGCTGGGCGTGCTCGCTCCGGCCGGCGCGGTCGTCGCCGCCCTCGTGTCCCCCGCGGCGGCGCCCGCCCAGGCGGCCGACGCGCCGTCCGCGGGCACACAGGACGTCCGGCTCGCCGCCGCGCGCATGGAGCGGCTGGACCGCGGGCTGGTGAGCGTGCACACCGGCAACGACAACCTGGTGAGCTGGCGCTGGCTGGCGACCGACGCCGACAACGTCACGTTCAACCTCTACCGCGGCACGCTCAAGGTGAACACCGAGCCGATCACCACCACCAACTACCTGCACAAGGACGCGCCCAACTCGGCGGACTACACGGTGCGGGCCGTCGTGAACGGCACGGAGCAGGCCGCCTCGCCCAGCGCGACGCAGTTCCGGCCGGGCTATCTCGACGTGCCGATCTCGGTGCCGCCGGGCGGCTCCGACTACACGTACGAGGCCAACGACGCCTCCGTCGGCGACCTCGACGGGGACGGCGACCTCGACATCGTCCTGAAGTGGCAGCCCACCAACGCCAAGGACAACTCGCAGTCCGGGGTCACCGGCAACACGATCGTCGACGGCTACACGCTCCAGGGCCAGCGGCTGTGGCGGATCGACCTCGGCCGCAACATCCGCTCCGGGGCGCACTACACGCAGTTCCAGGTCTTCGACTACGACGGCGACGGCAAGGCCGAGGTCGCCATGAAGACCGCCGACGGCACGGTCGACGGCACGGGCAAGGTCATCGGCAGCGCCTCGGCCGACTACCGCAACTCCTCCGGTTACGTACTGACCGGCCCCGAGTACCTGACCGTCTTCAACGGCCAGACGGGCGCGGTGCGTTCGACCGTGGACTACGTGCCGCCGCGCGGCACCGTCTCCTCGTGGGGCGACTCGTACGGCAACCGCGTGGACCGCTTCCTGGCGGGCACCGCCTATCTGGACGGGACCACCCCCTCCCTGATCATGGCGCGCGGCTACTACACCCGTACCGTCATCAGCGCCTGGAACTTCACCGGCGGGCAGCTCACCCGCAAGTGGACCTTCGACACCAACAGCTCCACCAACACCGGCAAGGGGTACGACGGCCAGGGCAACCACGCGCTGACCATCGGTGACGTGGACGGCGACGGCCGGGACGAGATCGTCTACGGCTCGATGGCCGTCGACGACAACGGCTCGGGGCTGTGGACGAACAAGAACGGCCACGGCGACGCGGCCCACCTCGGCGACCTCGACCCGTCCCGCCCGGGGCTGGAGTACTTCAAGGTGGACGAGGACGCCTCGAAGCCGTCGTCGTACTTCGCGGACGCCAGGACCGGACAGGTCCTCTGGTCGACCCCGGCCTCCGGTGACAACGGCCGCGGCGTGTCGGGCGACATCTGGGCCGGCAGCCCCGGCGCCGAGTCCTGGTCGGCGGCGGACGGCTCGCTGCGCAGCACCACCGGCGCCGCGCTGGGCCGCAAGCCGTCCTCGGTCAACTTCCTGGCCTGGTGGGACGGCGACCCGGTGCGCGAACTGGTCGACGCCACCCGTATCGACAAGTACGGCACCTCCGGCGACACCCGGCTGCTGACCGCCTCCGGCGTGCACTCCAACAACGGGACGAAGGCGACCCCTTCGCTCTCCGGCGACATCCTCGGCGACTGGCGCGAGGAGGTCATCTGGCCCACCGCCGACAACACGGCGCTGCGGATCTACTCCACCCCGCACCTGACCGACCGGAAGATCACCACCCTGCTCCACGACCGGATGTACCGGACGGCGCTGGCCTGGCAGAACACGGCGTACAACCAGCCGCCGCACCCCAGCTTCTTCATCGGCAACAACATGCCGACGCCGCCCCGCCCGGTCATCACCACCCCATGACCTCCCTCCCCCGCACCTCCCCGCTCATGTCTCCCCGATCGAGCGGCCCACGCGACTCAAGGAGCCCCCTCCGCATGACTGACCAGCAGCACGGCAAGCAACTCGGCATCAGGAAGCGCCGGATGATCGCCGGTGGCCTCGGCGCCGTCGCCCTCACCGTCGGCGCGCTGACCTCCGGTCTGACCCTGCCGTCCGCGATGGCCGCCACCTGGCCGTCGGCCAACGGCAGCGAGGCCGTGGGCGCCACCAAGCCGATCAGCGGCACCGTCGACGGCGGCATGAAGCGCTACTACGGCACCGGCGACCTCGGCTCCGGCGGCCAGGACGAGAACCAGGAACCGCTGTTCAAGCTCGCCGACGGCGCGACCCTGAAGAACGTCATCATCGGCGCGCCCGCCTCCGACGGCATCCACTGCTCCGGGAGCTGCACGCTCCAGAACGTGTGGTGGGAGGACGTCGGCGAGGACGCGGCCACCTTCCGCGGCACCGGCAAGACGTTCAACGTCGTCGGCGGCGGCGCGCGCAAGGCCGAGGACAAGATCTTCCAGTTCAACGGCGGCGGCACGCTGAACATCTCCAACTTCGCGGGCCAGGACTTCAAGACGTTCGTCCGCTCGTGCGGCAACTGCTCCTCGCAGTACAAACGCACGATCAACGTCACCAACACGGAGATCACCGCGCCCGGCGGGGTCATCGGCGGGATCAACACCAACTACGGTGACTCGCTGACCCTGCGCGGTATCACCATCGTCGGGGACAGCAGCAAGAAGATCGTGCCGTGCCAGAAGTACATCGGGAACAGCACCGGTGCCGAGCCGACGAAGAACGGCTCGGGCCCGGACAGCACGTACTGCAAGTACGCCACCTCCGACCTGACCTACAGGTAACGGGGAGGCCGGCCCCTCAGGGGCCGTAGACGTCTTCTCCGGCGCTGGTCCCGGTCCCCGTACCGTCACCGGTGCCGGAGGAGGCGTAGCCCTCGCCCTCCTCGACCGAGCCGCCGAGCCTGCTCCGGGCGGACTCGACGTGCCGCTTCTCGTTGGTGCCGATCACCCAGCGCGTGCCGATCAGATAGGCACCGCCGTACATCTGCGCGTAGTCGACCCACTCGCGCTTGCCCTTGTCGGTGGTGAAGCTGATGAGGGTGTACGCGGTGTCGCCCTTCTTGCAGACCCCCTGGCGGTAGTCCTCCACCGTCATCCTGATCCGGGCCTCGCAGCCGACGGCGGCGGCGAGCTGCTCCACCGTGGCGGGCCGGGGGGACGGTGCGGCGGAGGCGGCGGGCCGCTCGGGGGCCGCCCGGTTCCCGTCCTGCTCGGAGGCCCGGTCCCCGCCCTGCTCCGTGGCCCGGTCCTTGCCGTCGGCCTGGTCCCGGCCGGTGTCGCCGCCCCCGCATCCGGCGAGCAGCAGCACCCCCGCGGCGATCAGCCCGGCCACCACGGGACGGGGCCCGGGGCGCGAGGGGTACAGCGGTCGCGGCCTGTGCCGCCGGTGCGGAAGAAGGCGTATCACGCCCACGGGTACGTACCCGGCGGCCCGCCCGTTCAACGCGCGGTGCTCCGGTCAACCGCGGTGCGGCGCCCCCTCGTCGGGACGGCGGGGCACGTTGTTCAGATAGGTGAGGACGGCCTGCACCCGCCGGTGCCCGCTGTCGCTCGGCGGCAGCCCCAGCTTCAGGAACACATTGCCGATGTGTTTGGACACGGCCCGTTCCGTGACGACCAGGGTGGCGGCCATGGTCGTGTTGTCATGGCCCTCGGCCATCAGCTTGAGGACCTCGCGCTCGCGCGGTGTCAGCGAGTCGAGGGGCGAGTCCCGGCGGCGGGTGAGGAGTTCGGTCACCACCTCCGGGTCGAGCGCGGTGCCACCGGCCGCCACCCGGTCCAGGGCGTCGAGGAACTCGTCCACCCGGCCCACCCGGTCCTTGAGCAGATAGCCGACGCCCTTCGCACCGCCGCCCAGCAGCTCGGCGGCGTACGACTCCTCGACGTACTGGGAGAGGACGAGCACCGGCAGCCCGGGGATCTCCTTGCGCGCCGCGAGCGCCGCGCGCAGCCCCTCGTCGCGGAAGCCAGGCGGCATCCGTACGTCGAGCACGGCCACGTCCGGGCGGTGCGCGAGCAGCGCCGGCACCACCTCGGGCCCGCTGCCCGCCACGGCCACGACCTCGTGCCCGGCGGAGGAGAGCAGCAGGACGAGCCCTTCCCGCAACAGGGCGTGGTCCTCGGCGATCACCACACGCACGGCAACTCCACTTCGATCAGGGTCGGGCCCCCGACGGGGCTCGTCACGGCAACGGTTCCATCCAGCGCGGCGACCCGGCGCCGCAGTCCCAGCAGCCCGGACCCGCCCGGCTCCGGACCGGAGCCGGCCCCGGGGGCGGGGCCGGCGAGGGCTTCTTCGGCGCCGCCCCCGCCCTCGTCGCGCACCCGCACCCGCAGCCCCGTCGCCGTCCGGTCGAGCCGGACCTCGGCCCGGTCGGTGCCGCTGTGCCGGGCCACGTTGGTCAGGGTCTCCGCGACGACGAAGTACGCGGCGGCCTCGACGGCCGCCGGGGCGCGTGAGGTGTCCCGTGTCCCGTCGTCCAGACCCTCCACCCGTACGGTCACGTCGAGGCCGCTGCCGGCGGCGAGGGCGCGTACGGCTCCGGTGAGGCCGCGGTCGGTGAGGATCGGCGGGTGGATGCCGCGTACGACGTGGCGCAGTTCCGTCAGCGCCTCCTCGGCCTGGTCCTGCGCGTCGTCCAGGAGCTTGCGGGCGGCCACCGGGTCGCCGTCGTACATCCGCTTCGCGAGGCCGATGCGCAGGGAGAGGGAGACCAGGCGGGCCTGGGTGCCGTCGTGCAGGTCCCGTTCGATACGGCGCAGTTCGGCGCCGTGCGCGGCGATCGCGCCCGCCCGGGTCTCGGTCAGCTCCTCGACACGCACGGCCAGCCGCGCCTTCGGCGAGGGCTTGAGCAGCGCGGTCGACCAGGCGGCGTCGAGATCCGCGAGCCGGCCGATCAGCGGCAGGACCACCGCCCTGCGGCCCAGCAGCCCGCACCGCACGCCGTCGACGGCCAGACCGGCCGCCCACAGCGGCACCGCCAGGCAGACGAGGCAGCCGTACACGTAGTGGGCGGCCATCCAGCGCAGATCGGCATAGGTGCCGGGGTCACGGACCACCGTGCGCAGCCGCTGCCGGAGCGTCCCGGTGAGCGGGAGGTACGCCTCGGGGATCTCCCGGCCCGTCCACGCGGCCACCTGGCGCCGCTTGGCCCCGGCCATCCGGCGCACCAGCAGCACCGTCTCGGGCAGTATCCCGGCGCCGACCACCAGCAGGGTGACGGCGGCCGTGAACAGCAGCACGCTGATGAAGAGGTACGAGCCGAAGGCCAGCGCCGCGGCCCTGGCGAGCTGGAGCGTGGCCCGCGCCGCCTGGCGCACGGTCGTCCGCATGGGGCTCATCTCAGCAGTCTCCTCCGGCTCCGGGGCGTGCGGCGGCGGCTCAGTGGCCGAGCCGGTAGCCGAAACCCTTACGGGTGTGGATCAGCGGGGGATCCTCCTGGTCGACCTTGCGCCGCAGCCGGGAGACCAGCTTCTCGATGGCGTTGTCGGCGCGGTCCTCGCCCCAGACGTGCCGGCGGATCTGCTCCTTCGAGAGGACCTGTTCCGCGTGGACCAGGAGGTGGCGCAGCAGCCGGTACTCGGCGGGGGTGAGGTCGAGCGTACGCCTGCCGCGCCGGGCCCGGCACGTGGCGTCGTCCAGGGTGAGGTCGCCGTAGCGCGGCGCCCCGGTCCGCGCGCCCTCGCCACGGGTGCGCAGCAGGGTCTCGGCCCTGGCCAGCACCTCGGCGATACGGAACGGCTTGGTGACGTAGTCGGCGACGCCGGTGCCGACCCCCGCGGCGAGGGAGTCGAGGTTGTCCAGGGCGGCGAGGAAGAGCAGGGGCGGGCGGTCGGCGGCGGGGATGCTGGGGTAGCCGCTGCCGTGCGCCAGGTCGCGGGTGGTCAGGTCGACGACGACCAGATCGGCGGGGTGTTCCCCGAGCCGGGACAGCGCCTCCTGGCCGGAGCGGGCCGTCGCGGTGCGGAAGCCCGCGAGCTCCATGGTGGTCGAGACGAGTTCGACCGTGCCGGGGTCGTCGCCGACGATGAGGACGCGGCGCCCGGCCCCCCGCGTCGGCAACGGGTTCCCGCTGGCATTCCCGTACATGGACCGACCGTTCGTGTAGGGCTCGCGGGCCGCTGTCCCGTGAGCCGCTGTCTGGTGGGCCGGCGACTCGTGGGCCACCGTGTCGTTCGCCGCCATCTGTCCGTCCCCCGCGTTCAGGCGGTGGGCGGGGCCCCGGCGTCGTCCTCGTCGGCGGCGCTGCTGAGGAAGTCGTCGACCATCCGGTGGAAGAGGGTGGCGAGCTGGTGCAGCTCCTCGGGCGACCACTCCCCCAGGGCCATCTCCATGCCCCGGCGGCTCGCGTCGCGGATCCGGCCGATGGCGTCCCGGCCGACCGGGGTGAGCTGGACGCGCTGGGCCCGGCGGTCGTCGGGGTCCGGGACGCGGGTCACGTAACCGGACTTCTGCAACTGCTGCACCTGGCGGGTGATGTGCGACGCCTCGACGCCGAGCCGGACGGCCAGCTCGCCGGGGCGCAGGGCGTCGGAGTCGGCCATCGCCCGCAGGAGGGCGACGGCGGCGCGGTCCAGCGAGACGCCGGCCAGCGCCATCAGGCGCTCGTGCTGGCGGACCCGGTTGGTCAGGTACGAGATGTGGGTGAGGGCACGCTCGATCTCGATGATGTCGGCCGAGACGGGGACGTCGGTGCGTGGCGGTGTGGGCATGTGCCCCACTTTATCATCTGCTTGCTTGACTCAAGTAAGTCAAATATGCTTGCCTGACTCAACCAAGCGGGCGCCCCACCGTACCGCGCGCCCGTCCAGGACCACCCGACCCTATCGGCAGGAAGAAAGCGGGCACCCTCATGAGCACCACGGGCCTTCAGGGACGCAGTGTCGTCGTCACCGGGGCGGGATCGGGGATCGGCCGCGCCGCCGCCCTCCACTTCGCCCGGGAGGGCGCCCGGGTCCTGGTCGCCGACCTGGACCGGAAGGGCGCCGACGCGACCGTCGAGGCGATAACCGAGGCGGGCGGGACGGCCGTCGCGGTCGTCGGCGACCTGAGTGACCGGCAGGTCGCGGAGCGGGTCGTCGCCACGGCCGTGGAGAGCTTCGGCGGGCTGGACGTGCTGGCGAACAACGCCGGTGTCATGGACCGCATGTCGGCGCTGGGCGAGACCGACGACGACGAGTGGGACCGGGTCATCGGGGTCAACCTGACGGCGCCCTTCGTGCTGACCCGGGCCGCCCTGCCGCACCTGCTGACCTCGGGCAAGGGCGCGATCGTCTTCACCGCGTCCGAGGCCGGCCTGCGGGGCAGCGCCGCCGGAGCCGCGTACACGGCCTCCAAGCACGGGGTCGTCGGGCTGACGAAGTCGCTCGCCGTGATGTACCGGACGCGGGGCATCCGTACGAACGCCATCGCGCCCGGCGGCACCGCGACACAGATCCGGGTCGACCCGCGGCGCGAGGCCGAGGGGCCGGCCGCGCTCGCCCCGTACCTCGGGCTCGCGGGCAAGGTGTCGGAGCCCGAGGAGCAGGCCGCGGCGATCGTCTTCCTCGCCTCGGACGCCGCGAGCAACATCAACGGGGCCGTGCTGCCCGTGGACAACGGCTGGTCCGCGATCTGACCCCGCGTCGGCGGTGACCCGGGGGAAGAGCGCCCCGGGTCATCCCAGCCGGATCATTCGCCCCGGATCATCCGAGCCGGGTCACCCGAGCCGGGTCAACCGAGCCGGGTCACCCGTTCTCCGTCAGCGTGATCGCGGCGGCCGGGCAGACCGTGGCGGCCTCCCGTACCGTCGGCCACAGCTCCGCGGCCGGCCGGGGTTCGAGCAGGACCACGACGCCGTCCTCGTCCCGCTGGTCGAAGACCGCGGGCTCCAGCAGCACACACGTGCCCGCGCCGCAGCACCTGTCCTCGTCGACCGTCACCTTCACGTCGTTCCTCCTCGGGCTACGGGCGGTGCGTGGTGGGCGCCAGCCACATGCCGACGAGCGCGTCGACCATGCCGGTGGCGGCGTCGTGCCAGCAGGGGCGGACCGTGTCCGTCCCCTCGGCCAGCGCCCGTTCACGCTCCGCGCACATGTGGACCATCAGATGCCGTGCCATCAGGCCGCGCTCGGCCTGGACCTCGGCGGGCAGGTCGGGCAGGGCGCGGTGGAAGCCCTCCACGATGCGCTGGAGCGCCGGGGACGTCAGCGACTCGTCGATCATGGTGGCGCGCAGCGCGGGGTCGGTCATCGCCTGCGCGCAGAACCGGGCGTACCAGGTCGGGGTGCCCAGCGCCTCCAGATGCTCGGTCAGCGGGGTGACCAGGCAGGTCACCCAGACCCGGACATCGGTGGAGTCACCGGCCTCGGCCAGCCGCTCCTCCCTGATCCGCTCGATCTGCCGGGCGTGCTTCCGGGCGATCGCCCGCACCAGATCGGCCTTGGTGCCGAAGTGGTAGCCGACCGCGGCGTTGTTGCCCTGCCCCGCGGCCTCGCTGACCTGCCGGTTGGAGACCGCGTACACCCCGCGCTCGGCGAACAGCCGCTCCGCCGTGGTCAGGATCGACTCCCGTGTCGCGCTGACCTGTTCGGCCCGCACCGTCCTGCCTGCCATGTTCACCATCTCACCGGTACTTCGCGCAGCCCGCCGACCATCAGGCCTTCGAGCTTGGGCAATTCCTCCACAGCGACAGCGAGACGCAGCGTGGGCAGCCGGCGCAGCAGGACGTCCAGGACGGCCTGCAACTCGGTACGGGCCAGCGCCTGCCCCAGGCACGCGTGCGCGCCGGAGCCGAACGCCAGGTGGGTGTTGGGGGTGCGGCCCAGCTCCATCGCCGCGGCGTTGTCGAAGACCCGCTCGTCCCGGTTGGCCGCGCTCATGTTGCACATCACGGTGGTACCGCGCCCCACCGGAACCCCGCCGATCTCGGTGTCCTCGCCAATGTATCGCGGCAGCCCGAGTCCTCCGCTGGCGTCCAGCCGCAGCGCCTCCTCGACCGCCGAGCGGACCAGCGACCGGTCGGCGAGCAACTGCTCCCAGAGCCGCCGGTCGCCCAGCAGCATGGCGGCCATCTTGCCGATCTGGTTGGCCGTCGTCTCGTGGCCGGCGAGCAGCAGCCCCAGCCCGGTGGCGGCCAGTTCCTTGTCGGACATCCGGTAGCCGTCGGCGCCGGTGGCCACGATCAGCTCGCCGAGCAGGTCGTCGCTCGGTTCGGCGCGTTTGGCGGCGACATGGGCCGCCATGTAGGCGAAGAACTCGCGGTGCGCCGCCGCGACCTCCTCCTCGGTGTAGCGGGTGAGGTTGAGCAGCGAGTCGGACCAGTGGGAGAACCGGTCCCGGTCCGCCTCGGGCACCCCGAGCAGATCGCAGATCACCCACACCGGCAGCGGGAAGCCCAGCGCGGCCTTCAGGTCGGCGGGCTGCCCGCTCGCCACCATCTCGTCGATGAGCCGGTCGGCCATCGCCTCGATACCGGGGCGGAGCGCGGCCATCCGCTTGGCGGTGAACCACTTCCCGACCAGCCGCCGCCACTGCTGGTGCCCCGCTCCGCTCTGCGGGATCGTGGCCGACATCTCGCTGTTGAAGAGCCCGCCCGACTCGGTGGCGGAGATCCGGGCCGCGTCCTCGGCGTCCAGGCGCCGGCTGAACCGCGGGTCGGCCAGCACCTGTTTGACGTCGTCGTACCGCGTCAGCAGCGCCGCCTCGTCCCCGCTGGGCAGCTTGATCCGGGCCACCGGGCACCCCTCGCGCAGCCGCGCCCACTCGGCCGGCGGGTCCAGCGGCGCGTCGTTGGGGATCGGGTAGGTGAGGACCTGGTCGGCGTCGGCTTCGCTGTGGCTCATCGTGTCTCCTCGGTCAGGGAAGAACGGTCGGGGGTACGAGCGGGAGGAAGGGGCGCGGGGCACGGGGCACGGGGCACGGGATACGGTCCGCGGCCGGGTCAGCGGCGGATCACCAGGTCACGGGGAGTTCGTACACGCCGTAGACGGATCCGTCGTGCTTGAACGGGACCTTCTCGACCGTGCCGGCCGGCCGCAGCCCGGGGACGCGCCGGTAGAGGGTGCTGTACGCGACCTGAAGCTCCATCCGGGCCAGCGTCTGGCCCAGGCACTGGTGGACGCCGAAGCCGAAGGCCAGATGGCGGCGGGCGTCGCGGCGGAGGTCGAGCCGGTCGGGGTCCTCGAACACCTCGGGGTCCCGGTTGGCGATGTCGTTGGGCACGATGACCCCCTCGCCCGCGCGGATCACCTCCCCGGCGATCTCGATGTCCTCCAGCGCGACCCGGCGGCGCCCGTTGTGCGTGATGTTGAGGTAGCGCAGCAGTTCGTCCACGGCGGAGGCGACCAGGGCCGGATCGTCCGTCTCCCGCAACAGGGCGAGCTGGTCGGGGTGTTCCAGCAGGGCGAGCGTGCCGAGCGCGATCATGTTGGCGGTCGTCTCGTGCCCGGCGATCAGCAGGAGGACGCCCATCTGGGCCACCTCGGAACGGGTCAGCTCACCCGCCCCGACCTTCGCGGCCAGCCCGGAGAGCAGGTCGTCGGCGGGGCGGGCGATCTTCTCGCTCATCAGCTCGTCGAGATAGCCGACCAGCGCGCCGGACGCGGCGGCCCGCTCCTGCGGTGTCACGTCCCGATTGATGAGGACCTTGCTGTTGTCCTGGAAGAACGCGTGGTCGCCGTAGGGCACTCCGAGCAGTTCCGAGATCACCAGCGAGGGGAGCGGCAGGGCGAACGCCTGGACGAGGTCGACCGGTGCGGGACCGGCGAGCAGGGTGTCGATCAGGTCGTCCGTGATCTTCTGCACGGCGGGACGCATCGCCTCCACGCGCTTGAAGGCGAACGGCGCCGCGACCATGCGCCGCAGCCGGGCGTGCTCGGGGTCGTCCATGAGGATGAACCCGATCGAGGCGTTGCCGGTGATCGGCGCGCTGCTCGGATAGCCGGGCCGGGTGATGTCGGCGCTGAGCCGCGCGTCGCCGAGCAGGGCGCGCTGGTCCGCGTACCGGGTGACCAGCCAGGGTGTGCTGCCGTCCCAGAGCCGCACCCTCGCGAGCGGCCCCTCCCGCTGGGTCTCCCGCAGCTCGGGGGGCGGGTCGAACGGGCAGCGCGCGGCGCGCTCCATCGGAAATTCCGGTACGGCGGCGAGGTGTCCGTCCGCCGGGTTCAGGGTGCTGGTCATCGATCCTCAGCTCTTCTCGGAACCGGTCCTTCCGGTGCGGTCAGGCAATCCCATCCCGTAATCCAAGTCAAGCACGTGACTTAAATTCGCGCACGCCACCCGCTCGAACCGGCCACCGGCCGGGGCCCGGAAACCCCGGCACGCCATGTGGACGCGCCCGTTCGCCGCGCGGGGTTTCCGTTCCTGGGGGACCGGCCAAACACCCCGCATGGCGCAATTCGGATACACGATGATGACGGAGCAGGCCGGCCCGCGCGCGCTCGTGGACCATGTGGTCCGGGCCGAGCGGGCCGGGTTCGACTTCTCCGTGACCTCCGACCACTCCTCCCCCTGGCTGGACTCCCAGGGACACGCCCCCTACGCCTGGAGCGTCCTGGGCGCCGCCGCCCAGGCCACCTCCCGTATCCCGCTGATGACGTACGTGACCTGCCCGACCAGGCGCTACCACCCGGCGGTGGTCGCGCAGAAGGCGGCGACGATGCAGTTGCTGTCCGAAGGCCGCTTCCGCCTCGGGCTGGGCTCGGGCGAACAGCTCAACGAGCATGTGGCCGGCGGCGGCTGGCCCGCCGCCCCGACCAGGGTCGACATGCTCGAAGAAGCCGTGGAGATCATCCGGTCCCTGCTCGCCGGCGACACGGTGAACCACCGGGGCACCCACTTCGAGGTGGACAACGCCAAGCTGTGGGACCTCCCGGACGAGCCGCCGCCGCTGGGCGTCGCGGTCTCCGGGGAGCGCTCCTGCTCACTCGCCGGGCGGCTGGCCGACCTGGTGATCGCCACCGAGCCCCGGGCCGAACTCCTCACGGCGTTCGACGCGCACGGCGGCACGGGAAAGCCCCGGATCGGCCAACTCCCCGTCTGCTACGACACCGACAGGGCCGCGGCCGTCGCCCGCGCCCACGACCAGTTCCGCTGGTCGGTCAACCCCTGGCCGGTGAACTCGGAACTGCCCCACCCGGCGGCGTTCGCCGGGGCCACCGGGCACGTCCGTCCCGAGGACATCGCCGAGGCCGTCCCCTGCGGCAGCGACCCGGACGTCTTCACCGCGGCGGTACGGCCGTACATCGAGGCGGGCTTCACGGAGATCGCGCTGATCCAGATCGGCGGCGACCACCAGGAACCGTTCCTCGACTGGTCGGAGAGGACGCTGCTGCCCGCGCTGCGCGCGCTCTGAGGATCCGGGGCCCCGGGACGCCGGGTTCCGGGGCCCCGGGGGCGGGACGCCCGTCCGTTCAGCCGGACCAGGTCCAGTCGGCGACCTCCGGCAGGTCCGTGCCGTGTTCGCGGATCCAGGCGTGGTGGCGGGTGCGGACGTCCGCCATCGCCTGGCGTACGGCGACCGCGCGGACGCCCAGACCCGGCACCCGGTCGATGGTGTCCATGACCAGCCGGTAGCGGTCGAGGCCGTTGCGCACCACCATGTCGAAGGGTGTGGTGGTCGTCCCCTCCTCCTTGTAGCCGTGCACATGGAGATGGGCGTGCCCCGTGCGGCGGTAGGCGAGACGGTGGATCAGCCAGGGGTAGCCGTGGTACGCGAAGATCACCGGCTTGTCGGTGGTGAAGACCGCGTCGTACTCGGAGTCCCGCATCCCGTGCGGGTGTTCGTCGTGCGGCAGGAGCCGCGCCATGTCCACGACGTTCACCACCCGTACGGCCAGCTCCGGCAGATGGCGCCGCAGCAGGTCGGCGGCGGCCAGGGTCTCCAGGGTGGGCACGTCACCGGCGCAGGCCAGCACCACGTCCGGCTCCCGGTTGCCGTCCTCCGTGCCGGCCCACGGCCAGACGCCCACGCCCCGGGCGCAGTGCGCGCGGGCCTCGTCCAGGGTGAGCCAGTCGAAACCGGGCTGTTTGCCCGCCACGATCACATTGACGTAGTCACGGCTGCGCAGCACATGGTCGGCGACGGAGAGCAGTGTGTTGGTGTCCGGCGGCAGGTAGACCCGTACGACCTCGGGGCTCTTGTTCAGGATGTGGTCGACGAAGCCGGGGTCCTGGTGGGAGAAGCCGTTGTGGTCCTGGCGCCAGACATGCGACGTCAGAAGGTAGTTGAGCGAGGCGATCGGGCGGCGCCAGGGGAGGCGCCGCGAGGTCCGCAGCCACTTGATGTGCTGGTTGACCATGGAGTCGACGATATGGGCGAACGCCTCGTAGCTGGAGAACAGCCCGTGGCGGCCGGTGAGCAGATACCCCTCCAGCCAGCCCTGGCAGAGATGTTCGGAGAGCACCTCCATCACCCGCCCGTCGCGGGCGAGATGCTCGTCCGTGTCGAGCGTACCGGCCTGCCACGCCTTGGACGTGGCGTCGTAGAGGGCCTCCAGGCGGTTCGAGGCGGTCTCGTCGGGGCCCACGACCCGGAAGTCCCGCCGCCCCTTGGTCGCCTCCATGACGTCCCGCAGCAGGAGGCCGAGCACCCGGGTCGGTTCGTGCGGGACCGTACCGGGCCGGTCCACCTCCACCGCGTACCGCTCCAGCGGCGGGACCGGCAGTTCCCGCAGCAGCAGACCGCCGTTGGCGTACGGGGTCGCGCCGAGCCTGCGGGACCCCTCGGGTACGCACTCCAGTACGGAGGGGGTGGGGGCGCCCGTCGCGTCGAACAGCTCCTCGGGGCGGTACGAGCGCAGCCACGCCTCCAGTTGGGCCAGATGGTCCCGGTCGTCCCTGACCCCGCTCAACGGGACCTGATGGGCGCGCCAGGTCCCCTCGACGGGCTGTCCGTCGACCTCGGCGGGGCCCGTCCACCCCTTGGGCGTACGGAGCACGATCATCGGCCAGACGGGCCGTTCGGTCGCCGTGCCCTCGCGCGCGGCCCGCTGGATCCCGGCGATCCGGTCGGCGGCGCGGTCCATCGCCGCGGCCATGGCTCCGTGGACCGCCGAGGGCCGGTCGCCGCTGACGTAGAGGGGTTCGTGTCCGTACCCGCGCAGCAGGGAGTCGAGTTCGGCCTCCGGCAGCCGGGCCAGCACCGTCGGGTTGGCGATCTTGTAGCCGTTGAGATGCAGGATCGGCAGGACCGCGCCGTCGTGCACCGGGTCGAGGAACTTGTTCGCGTGCCAGGAACCGGCGAGCGGGCCGGTCTCCGCCTCCCCGTCGCCGATCACACAGGCGACCAGCAGATCAGGGTGGTCCAGCGCCGCTCCGTAGGCGTGGGCGAGGGAGTAGCCCAGTTCGCCGCCCTCGTGGATGGAGCCCGGGGTCTCGGGGGCGACATGGCTGGGCACGCCGCCGGGGAACGAGAACTGCCGGAACAGCCGCTCCATGCCCGCGCGGTCCCGGCTCACGTCCGGATACGTCTCGGAGTACGTGCCCTCCAGCCAGGAGTTGGCCAGGACGGCGGGGCCGCCGTGGCCGGGGCCCCAGACGCAGAGCGCGTCGATGTCCCGGGCGGTGATCAGCCGGTTGAGGTGGGTGTGCACGAGGTTGAGACCGGGGGAGGTCCCCCAGTGGCCGAGCAGCCGGGGCTTGATGTGCTCCGGCGCCAGCGGCTCCAGGAGCAGCGGGTTGGCCATCAGGTAGATCTGGCCGACGGCGAGGTAGTTCGCGGCGCGCCAGTGCGCGTCGAGCGCGGCCAGCTCCCCGGCCGTCAGCTCGCCGACCACCTGTTCCCCGGCCGTCCCGTCCCCGGGCGTCGTCCCTTCCTCGGGCGTCGTCCCTTCCTCGGGCGTCGTCCCGTCCCCGGCCGCCCGGTCCCCGGCCGCGCGGGCGCTCACACCGTCCTCGTGCATGCTCATCTCTCCCACTGGGGCCGGAGGCCGGAAGGCCACGGTTTCGGTCAGAGCCGGCGCAGCGCCTGCCGGCCGGCCGCCGCGGCGGCGGCGACCTCGGTCTTCTCGTTCCCGGTGCTCAGCCTGCCGCCGGCGCTCTCCAGGTGCGCCCGGATGAACCACTGGAACAGCTCCAGGCTGCGGAGATGCTGGATCAGGAGGTCCTGGGTGACCGGGTCCAGTTCGTCGACCGCGTCGACCGCCCGCCGGTGGTCGGCGACGATCCCGGAGTACACGACGTCCAGTGCCCCGAGGTGCTCTATGGCGTCGGCGCGGCCGACCGCGTAGTCGTCCCAGCCGCGCTCCCCGACCAAGGCGCCCGGGGTCCCGGCGGGCGAGCCGCCGAGGGTGGAGATGCGCTCCGCCGTCTCGTCCACCATGCCGCGCACGGCGTCCACCTGGGGGTCCAGCATCTCGTGCACCGCGATGAAGTGCGGCCCGACGACGTTCCAGTGGACGTGCTTGAGGGTGAGGGCGAGATCGTTGAGGGCGTGCAGCCGCATCCTCAGCAACTGGATGGTCGCGCCGCCCTCCGAGGCCGTCATACCCGGAACGGTGTACCGGGGGTCGTTCTCCGATGTCATGAGGTTTCCCTTCGTGTCGGCCTCCATCGGTTCCGCCCCCTCGGGTACCACCGGCTCGTCCGCCCAAACACCGCGTACCGTGACGGTTCCGGCACCCGGCCCGCTCCCGCGCCGGTCCCGGCCGCCGCCTCCGCGGGGAAGCCGTACCGGGACCGTCGGCCGGAACACCCCGGGTCAGCGGCCGAGTGCCCGGGCGAGCTGCTGCTTGGTCATCGAGGAACGGCCCTCGACACCACGCTTCCTGGCCTCGGCGTAGAGCTGGTCCCTCGTGGGCCCCTGGGCCCCGCTGTGCGAGCGCCGGCCGCCGCGCCGCGACGCCGACTCGGGGTCGCGCAGGGACGTCCTGCTCGCGCTCCTGGACTCCCCCGCCCTGGCCCGTTCCTTGTTCACCGTCCGGGCCGCGATCTCCTTCGCGCGCCCGGTGGAGGTGCCGCGCTTCTCGGCGCCCTCCTTGATGTGCTCGTACTGGCGCTCGCGCTTGGCGCTGGAACCACTCGGCATGGCGCTTCTCCTCACGGTCGGACGGCCCGTGACCGGGCTCGCCTGGGGGGTGGTGGTCCGGATCCGACGCGTACCCGCGCCGCGCGGGTCCTCACCTCGGGGACGGCACGGGCGGGGGCCGACGGGGTCCTGCTCCCACTCCACGCGCCCGGACGGGGATACGCCACAGGGGGACGGCCGGACGAGTCAGGGCCGGAGAGGAGCCGGGCCGCGCGGAAGGCTGGGGGCGGGATTCGCGGGTAGCCGCCCGCCATGAACAGCGACGCACTCAATCCCGACATCCTGAACGCCGACATGCTGAACGCCGGCGCACCGCACACCGACACACTGGCCCTGACAAGCGCCGCCTCGTCCGGAGCCGCGGCGTTCCTTCCGCTCGTCTTCGGCGTCGTGGTGGTCGGCTTCCTCATCGGCGCGTTCGTGCTGGGCCGGCGCGTACGGGCCCGTCAACCCCGCCCGCCCCTGCCCGAGGAGCAGCCGACGCGGCCCCCGGGCGGCGGGCCAGAGGGCAGTGGGCCCGAGGGCGGGGGCGCGTAGCCGTGGGAAGCGGCAGACGAGTCGGGCTGTACGCCGGATTTTGTCGCCCGGTCGCCTCGCGGCGGCCGGGGAGACGGCCATCCATCTAGGACCGGCGTTGCCGCCGGTCTCGTGCGGTCTACCCGCGGACTCGGGCGGGCAGCCCTCGATCGTCCGCGCAGGGCCGCCGTTCCTCGCGGAACCGCGACCCCTCTTGACCTTGCTCCGGGTGGGGTTTACCGAGCCGTCCGAGTCACCTCGGACGCTGGTGGTCTCTTACACCACCGTTTCACCCTTACCGGGAATCGCACTCCACGAAGGAGCGCGGCCCCGGCGGTCTGTTTTCTGTGGCACTGTCCCGCGGGTCACCCCGGGTGGGCGTTACCCACCACCCTGCCGTGTGGAGTCCGGACGTTCCTCGGCAAGATCGAAGATCTTGACGCGGCCGTCCGCCCGGCTCGTCTGCCGTGCTGGCCATCGTACCCGGCCGGGCCGCCGCCCATCGCCGCGGCTTGACCTTGCCGCGACGTCAGGGTTTGTACTGAGCCCATGAGAATCGCCGAGATCGCCGCTCTCGTCGGGGTCACCTCCCGTGCGGTGCGCCACTACCACCACGTCGGGCTGCTGCCCGAGCCCGCGCGCCGTCCCAACGGCTACCGCGACTACTCGGTGCGGGACGCCGTTCTGCTGGCACGGATCCGGCGGCTGACGGAGCTGGGGCTCTCCCTGGACGAGGTACGGGACATCCTCGCCGACGACGCGGGGCGCGAACTCACCGAGGTGCTGGGCGAACTGGACGCCGATCTGGCCCGTCAGGAGGCGGAGATCCGGGCCCGGCGCCGGCGGCTGGCGGAGCTGATGGAGTCGCCGCCCGCCGCCGACGGGCCGCTCTCCCCCGGGCTCGCGCGGTTCCTGCACTCGCTGCCCGCCGTCGACTCCCCGGCCGCCGCCACGGACCGCGCGCTGCTCGTCCTGCTCGACCGGCAGAACGGGAACAAAGGAGAAGGGGACGGGGACGGGGACGGGGACGGCGGCCGTACGGCCGAGGAGGAGCGCGCCGGGCGGTTCTACGACGCGCTGCGCTCCCTCGCGGTCGCCCCGGAGACCCTGGACCTCTACCGGCGGCTCGACGAACTCGTCGACGCGCCCCGCGACGACCCCCGGGTCGCCCCGCTCGCCGAGGATCTGAGCGCGCTCGCCACCGACGAGATCCTGGCCGCGATCCCGGACGGCGACGGCCCGTCCCTCGACGGGTTCGGGGACGCCCTGCTCGCCGAGTACAGCCCGGCCCAGGCCGAGGCCGTACGCCGGACGATGGAGTCGCTGGCGCGGCGGGTACGGGAGCGGACCCAGGGGCGGGCGTCGTGAAGCGCCTGGCCTGGTTCGCCGTACCCGTCTGCGAGGTCGGTCTGCTGGTCTGTCTGTCGGCCGGGGTCTCCCTGCCCCTGCCCGTGCTCCTCGCCGTCGAGGCGCTGGTGGTCACGCTCGTCGCGCGGGAGGCGCTGGTCGTACGCCGTCACTACGCGGCGGCGCGGCGCTCCGGTGCCGGGCGCCGGGACGCGCTGGCCGGGGCCGTCCGTACCGCCGTGCCCGTGGCCGTACGGCGGCTGACCGCCCACGAGATACGGAGCGTGGGCAGCCTCGTGCGCTGGGCCGCGCGGCGGACCCACGGGGTGGGCGCGGGCGACCGCCCGGTGCCGTACACCGGCCCGCAGACGGCGATGCTCTACGGGCTGCTCTTCGTCGCGGTGGTCGAGACGGTGGCGCTGGCCGTGCTGATCCCCTGGCCGGTGGTGCATCTGATCGTCCTGGTGCTGGACGTGTACACGTTGGTGATGGTGCTGGCGCTGCACGCGGGCTGTGTGACCCGGCCCCATGTGGTGGGCGCGGACGGCTCGTTGCGGATCCGCTACGGCACCCTCTTCGACCTGCGGATCCCGGCGGACTCCATCGTCTCCGCACGGGTCGACCGGCGCTTCCCGACCGGCGGGCTCCTCCAGTACGCCCCCGAGGAAGACGGGAAGGACGGTGGCGTGCTGGATCTCGTCGTGGGCAGCCAGACGACCGTACGGGTGGAACTGACCGCGCCCGCCCCCTTCGTACGGCCGCTCGGCGCGACGGGCCTGGCCCGGGTGGTCCGTTTCCACGCCGATCGTCCGGAGGAGCTGGTGAAGGCGGTCAGGGAGGCGCTGCCGCCGGCCCCGGGGGTACGGGGGTGAGAGCGGGCGGGCGGAGAGCGGACCCCTCGCGTTCACCTACGCTGACGCGAGGGGCGCTCCCCTCCGGCCGCGCCCCGTTCGTTCCGTCCGTTCCGTTCCCGTCCCTCCGAGGAGAACCACCGTGCTCGTGCTGTTGCCGCCGTCGGAAGGAAAGGCCGCTTCCGGGCGCGGCGCTCCGCTGAAGCCGGAGTCGCTGTCGCTGCCCGGTCTGGCCGGGGCGCGCGCCGCCGTGCTGGACGAGCTGGTGGAGCTGTGCGCCGCCGACCAGGACAAGGCGCGTGAGGTCCTCGGGCTGAGCGAGGGGCTGCGCGGCGAGATCGCCAAGAACGTGGAGCTGCGGACGGCGGGCGCCCGCCCGGCCGGGGAGATCTACACCGGTGTCCTCTACGACGCGCTGGGGCTGGCCACGCTCGACCCGGCCGCGCGGCGGCGGGCGGCGAAGTCGCTGCTGGTCTTCTCCGGGCTGTGGGGCGCCGTGCGGATCGGCGACCGTATCCCCTCGTACCGCTGCTCGATGGGGGTGCGGCTGCCGGGGCTCGGCCCGCTGGGCGCGTACTGGCGTACGCCGATGGAGTCGGTGCTGCCGGAGGCGGCGGAGGAGGCCGGGGGCGGTCTCGTGCTGGACCTGCGGTCCTCGGCGTACGCGACGGCGTGGAAGCCGAAGGGCGAACTGGCGGGCCGTACGGCGACGGTACGGGTGCTGCACGCGCAGACCGATCCGGTGACCGGGGTGGAGAAGCGGTCGGTGGTCAGCCACTTCAACAAGGCGACGAAGGGCCGGCTCGTACGGGAGCTGCTGGCGGCGGGCGCCCGGCCGAAGGATCCCGCGTCGCTGGTGGACACGGTCCGGGAGCTGGGGTACGTGGTGGAGGCGACGGCTCCGGCGCGGGCGGGGCGGCCCTGGGCGCTGGATGTCGTCGTCACGGAGATCCACTGACCGGACCCGACCCCGCCCGTTGCACCCTGCGCAACGGGCATTGCGTATCGTGAGAGCGGGCGGCAGGATGACCCCATGACCTCCGTGCTCGACCTCGCGCCCGTGATCCCCGTCGTCGTCCTCGACGACGCCGCCGACGCCGTTCCGCTCGCCCGCGCGCTGGTCGCGGGCGGGCTGCCCGCGATCGAGGTGACGCTGCGCACGCCCGCCGCGCTGGACTCGATCCGCGCGATCGCGGCCGAGGTGCCCGGCGCGGTGGTCGGCGCGGGCACGGTCATCACACCGGACGCGGTGACCGACGCGGTGACCGCGGGCGCGCGCTTCCTGGTCAGCCCGGGGTGGACGGAGACGCTGCTGACCGCGATGCGGGACTCCGGTGTGCCGTTCCTGCCTGGGGTGTCGACGACCTCCGAGGTCGTGGCGCTGCTGGAGCGCGGGGTGACGGAGATGAAGTTCTTCCCGGCGGAGGCGGCGGGCGGCAGGCCGTATCTGAAGTCCCTCGCGGGCCCGCTCCCCGCCGCCCGCTTCTGCCCCACGGGCGGTATCACCCCCGCCTCGGCGCCGGAGTACCTGGCCCTGCCGAACGTGCGCTGTGTCGGCGGTACCTGGCTGCTTCCGGCGGACGCGCTGGCGTCGAAGGACTGGGGGCGCGTCGAGGCGCTGGCGCGCGAGGCCGCCGCGCTGGGCGGGCGGCGCGGGGCCTGATCCGGCTCCTGCCCCCGCGCCTCGGTCCACGGCGGACGGCTCAGGCGAGTTCCGCCGTGGCGTACTCCTCCACCGGGCGGTACCCCAGGCGCTGGTACAGGGCGCAGGCCGTCGGGTTGGCGTTGTCGGCGAAGAGCAGCACCTCGTCGGCGCCCGTCCGCAGGGCCGCCGCGCCGACCGCGTCGGTCACCCCCGCCGCGTATCCGCGCCCGCGGTGGGCGGGCGGCGTGTAAACGGGGGCGACGCGGATCTGCCCGGCGACGAGCGGGGCATGGCCGGCCAGGGAGACCGGGACGCCGTCCACCTCCCAGAGGAGCAGCCGCCGTTCCTCGATCCGGGCGACCGCCATGGCCCTCGGGTCGCGCGCCGGCGGGTCCCCGATCTCCTCGGCGAACGCCGTCAGCCACTCCACCGCCAGGGGGAGGTCCTGGGCGTCCGCGTACCGCGCGCGGCCCTCGGGGGCGGGGTCCGGCGGGACCGGCCCGCCCAGCCGGAAGAGCCGCATCCCGCCGGAGAGCCGGTACGGTGCCGCGTTCCCCGCCCCGGTCCGCCGCGCCGTCCACGCGGCGCCGAAGGCCTCGACATCGGCGACCCGGCCCCGTACGGCCGACGGCGCGGCGCCGTGGTCCTCCGGGGCGTCGCCCAGCGTCCTGGCCAGTTCGGCGGCGGCCCGCGCGGGCATCGTGCCGAGGAACGGCGGATACGGCCGGGTCTCCACGAAGGCGCCGGTCACCGGGGCGTCCGGGGTCTCCCGCCACCAGCCGAACCGTACGGGCCCGGCGTACGCCACCCCGCCGGTCCGCAGCGATTCGCTGACCGTGAGCAGGATGGTGTGACGCGCGGCATCGGCCGCCAGATACGGGTCGGCGGCGCTGCGGAACTCTTCGACGTCGTGGGTCAGTTGCCAGCTCATGCCGGTCATCGTCCTACGGCGTCCCCGCCCCGGGCCAGTTATTTCGGGGCGGGGCGGGGCGGGTCAGCGCAGGTGCCCGGTGTCGTTGAAGAGCCGCACCGACGCGTTGCCGTCCGCGTAGTACGCCACGACCGAGACCGACGCCGCCGACAGCTCCATGCGGAACAGCGACTCCTGCGGGGCGCCGAGGGCCAGCCGTACCAGCTCCTTGACGGGGGTGACATGCGTGACCACCAGGACCGTACGGCCCCGGTAGCGGTCGAGGAGCGCGTCCCTGGCCGCCGCGACCCGGCGTCCCACCGTCGCGAAGCTCTCGCCGCCGCCGGTCGGCTCGACGTCGGGCGAGGCGAGCCAGGCGGTCAGATCGTCCGGGTACCGCTCCTGCACCTCGCCGAAGGTCAGGCCCTCCCACGCGCCGAAGTGCGTCTCGCGCAGGCCCTCTTCGATCCGTACGTCCAGACCGAGCCGGTCGGCGACGGCCTGCGCCGTCTCGCGGCAGCGGCGCAGCGGGGACGAGACGATGTCCTGGACGGTGCCGCGCGCGGCCAGCGCGGCGGCGATCGCGTCGGCCTGACGGCGGCCGATGGCGGACAGCTCCGGGTCCGTGCCGCCGCTGCCGGAGAAGCGCTTGTCGGGGGTGAGGGCGGTCTCGCCGTGCCGCAGCAGGACGAAGGTGGCGGGAGGGCCGAGGTCGGCGGAGCCCCAGCCGACGGACGAGGCGGACTCGGAGGAGAGCGGGACGTCCTGCGGCGCGGTCTCCTCCGGGGTGGCGGGGCTCGCGGGACGCCGGCCGGCCGGAGCGGCCGTACCGGCCACCGACAGCTCCGTCTGCGCCGCGCGCCCGACGGCCGCGGTGGCGTCCGGGTCGGCTCCCGTGCCTGATCGCGTGTCGGTACGGGTACCGGCTCCTGCTCCGGCTCCCGCTCCCGCTCCGGCGAGCGCCGCGCGGGCCTTGGCGGCGCCCGCCGCGGCGTCCCCGGGCGGCCCGGAGGGGAGGTCCACGGAAGCGGATGCGGCGGCTGCGGCCGAGCGTGCCGCGCCCGCGTCCAGCGCCGCCGTGGAGGCGGACGCCTCCCACTGACGGCCCTGCTTGCCCGCGTCCATCGCCTCGTTGGCCAGCCGGTCGGCGTGCTTGTTCCGCTCGCGCGGGATCCACTCGTACGTGACCCGGTCCGGCGGCAGGATCCGGCCCGCCTCGGCGGCCAGCGGCTTCATGTCCGGGTGCTTGATCTTCCAGCGGCCCGACATCTGCTCGACGACGAGCTTGGAGTCCATCCGGACGTGCACCCGTGCCTCCGGGTCCAGCGCCTTCGCGGCCTTCAACCCGGCGACCAGGCCCTTGTACTCGGCGACGTTGTTCGTCGCGACGCCGATGAACTCGGCGGCCTCGGCCAGCGGTTCGCCCGTGGCCTCGTCGAGGACGACGGCGCCGTACCCGGCGGGACCCGGGTTGCCCCGGGAGCCGCCGTCGGCCTCCACGATGAACGTCCGCATCAGCGTGTCACAGCCCCGAATCGGCGGTGCGGACCAGGATGCGGCGGCAGTTCTCGCACCGCAGCACCGCGTCCGCGGGAGCCGCCTTGACCTCGTTGACCTCGGTGATGTTCAGCTCCAACTGGCAGCCCTCGCAGCGCCGCCGGAAGAGCCGGGCCGCGCCCACCCCGCCCTGCTGGCCCCGGAGCTTCTCGTACAGCTTGAGCAGGTCCGCCGGGACCGAACCGGCGACGATGCCGCGCTCCTTGGTGACGGTCGCGGACTCGGCGTCGAACTCGGCGACGGCCGCGTCCCGGCGCGCGGCGGCGTCGTCGGTCTTGGCCTGGACGGCGGAGACCCGCTCCGTCAGCTCGGCGACGCGCTCCTGCGCGGACTCGCGGCGCTCCATGACCTCCAGGACGACGTCCTCCAGATCGCCCTGGCGCTTGGCGAGGGAGACGATCTCGCGCTGGAGGTTCTCCAGGTCCTTGGGCGAGGTGACCGAGCCGGAGTCCAGGCGCTGCTGGTCCCGTACGGCGCGCTGGCGCACCTGGTCGACGTCCTGCTCCGCCTTGGTCTGCTCGCGGGCGGTGTCGCTCTCCTCGGTCGTCGCGGCGACCAGCAGGTCACGGAGCTGGGCGAGGTCCTTGGTGAGCGATTCGATCTCGGCGTGCTCGGGCAGCGCGGTGCGCTTGTGGTCGAGCTGCGACAGCCGTACGTCGAGTGCCTGGACGTCGAGGAGTCGGATCTGGTCTGCGGGCGCGGCGTTCAGTTGGGGGCTCCTGAGGAGTGGTGGGCTGACCAGGGGTCGGTGACCGTCTTCGAGACGTGGACCCGCAGGTCCCAGCCGTGGCGGTCGGAAATCTCGTCGAGCTGGGCGGCGGCCTGCTCGCACCAGGGCCATTCGGTGGCCCAGTGCGCGGCGTCGACCAGCCCGAGCGGGCTGTGCTGGGTGGCCTCGGAGACCGGGTGGTGGCGCAGGTCGGCGGTGAGGAAGGCGTCCACGCCCGCCGCCCTGACCTGCTCGAAGAGGCTGTCGCCCGAGCCGCCGCTGACCGCGACCGTACGCACGAGGGCGTCCGGGTCCCCGGCGATCCGGACGCCCTGCGCGGTGGCGGGCAGCCGGTGTGCGACGCGGGCGGCGAAGTCGCGGAGGGTGGCGGGGCGGTCCAGCTCGCAGATCCGGCCGAGGCCGCGCCGTCCGGAGGGGTCGGTGGCGTCCGGGACGAGGGGCCGGACGACCCGCAGGTCGAGGGCGCCGGCGAGGGCGTCGGAGACACCGGGGTCGGCGCTGTCGGCGTTGGTGTGCGCGACGTGCAGCGCGATGTCGTTCTTGATGAGGGTGTGCACGACGCGGCCCTTGAAGGTGGACGCCGCGACCGTCGTCGTACCCCGCAGATAGAGCGGGTGGTGGGTGACGATCAGATCGGCGCCGAGCCGGACGGCCTCGTCGGCGATGTCCTGGACGGGGTCGACCGCGAACAGCACGCGGGCGACCGGGGCGTCGGGATCGCCGCAGACCGTGCCGACGGCATCCCACTGCTCGGCCCGCTCGGGGGGCCAGAGGGTGTCGAGCGCGGCGAGTACGTCGGCGAGACGGGGCGCGGAGGGGACTGGAGGCACGGAGCAAAGGCTACCTGCCCTCGCCGTCGCGCCCGCCACGCCTGTGGATACCGCCGGTACGCCCGCGCTCCGCCCCCGGCTGCGACGGCCGGACGACGGCCGGGCGAGCGGCCGGACGGCTGACGGGCGGGCGAGCGTCCGTCGGCCGGGCGGGCGAGTGAGCGAGTGAGCGTCCGTCGGCCGGGCGGGCGAGTGAGCGAGTGAGCGTCCGTCGGCCGGGCGCCGACCGCCCGGCCGTCGGATCCCGCTACGCGACGAGGTGGTCGCGCAGGTCGTCCAGGACCAGTCCGGCGGCGGTCACGCCCAGCCCGAGGTACCAGGTCTCGTCGTCGACGTCCTGGGCGTGGCCGTCCTTGACGGCCTTCAGGTTCTTCCACAGCGGGTTGGAGCGCGCGCTGTCGCGCTGGGTCTTCTCCGGGTCGCCGTACACCCCGGTGAAGATCCAGTCGGCGTCCGCGTCGTCGATCTTCTCCGGGCTGATCTCCACGGCCAGATCCTCGATCTGCTGGTTCTTCGGCCGCGGCAGGCCGACGTCGTCCAGGATCGTGCCGATGAAGGACGCCTTCGCGTAGAGGCGCAGCCGGTCCGGCATGTAGCGGACCATCGAGACGGTCGGCTTGTCCGGGCCGATGTCCTTGCCGAGGGCCGCCGCCTTCTTGTCGTACGCGGCGAGCGCGGTCTTCGCCTCGGCGGTGCGGTCCAGCGCCTGGGCGTTGAGGAGGTAGTTCTCCTTCCAGGTGAAGCCGGGCCGTATGGAGAAGACCGTGGGGGCGATCGCCGAGAGCGCCTGGTACTTGTCCGCGGCACGGAGCTGGCTGCCGAGGATCAGGTCGGGCTTGAGCGCGGCGACGGCCTCCAGGTTGAGGTTGTTGATCGTGCCGACGTTCTTCGGGCCGCCCGCGCCCTTCTCCAGGTAGCCGGGGAGCGACGCGTCACCCTCGGTCGGGGCGTAGCCGACCGGCTTCACCCCGAGCGACACCACGTTGTCCAGTTCGCCGACGTCGAGCACGACGACGCGCTCGGGGCGCTTCTTCAGCTCCGTGGTGCCCATGGCGTGGGTGATCGTGCGCGGGAACTCGCCCGGCCGCGCGTCCGTCCCGTACCCGGCGGTCTTCTTCGCCGCGTCGGCGAAGTCCTTGCCGCCGGTGGCGACGGCCGCCTTCTTCCCGCCCCCGCCGCCGTCACCGGAGCCGGCGTCGCCGCCGGAGGAGTCGCCGCTGCCGCAGGCCGCGAGGGAGAGTGCGGCGGCGAGAGCGACGACGGCGGCCGTGCCACGGCGTCTTATGGACATCTTCGAGCTCCTGACAGGGTCACTTAGGGTCGCCTTACCCTAAGCGTCGCCCTCCGGGGCAGCACACCCGGCCCCGCGCTTTCAGTCGAATCATGCGACGGCCACCCTTATGTGTGAAGTGAGAGGTCTCGTGTTGTTCGGCAGGAAGTACGAAAACTAGCTTCTTCGCCGGAGGTGACGGATCGATGACTGCCTGTGCTGTCGAGACGGCGGGGCCCACGGAGTTCACGGTCACGGCGGACGGTGCGTACGCCGCGCGGCTGGCCCTCGGGGAAGGCACGGGGGACGCGTGGTTCCCGGAGCGGTGGACCCTCGACGGGCCGGAGCCGTACGCCGTGCCCCTCCCCCTCGACCAGCCGGAGGAGCCCGACACACGGGTGCTGCCGCTGGCCGACGGGCGGGTGCTGGTGTGCCGCCGGGTCGCGGACCGGCACGATCTCTCGCTGCTGTACCCGACAGGGCCGGGGACGGGCCAGCTCCCGGTGGGTTCGGTGCCGGGCCCCGGGCTGACGCTGCTGCCGCCGTCGCCGGACGGCCGGCGCGCGTACGCCCTGTCGGCGGGCGCCCGTTCCACCACGGTCTGGCTGGTGGCGGGCGGCGCCTTCGGCCCGGAGCGGGTCGCCGAGGTGCCGGGCCGGTGCGCGGGCGGCGTCTGGCTCGACCGTACGGGGCGGATACTGGCGCTCGACCGGGAGACGGACGGCGTGGTCAAGGCCGTCGCCGTGGATCTGGCGCGCGGCGGTGAGGCGACACCGCTGCTCCAGATCACGGAGGAGAGCAACGACCGTCTGCTGCTGGCGGATCCGGACAGCGGGCTGCTGCTGATCCGCTCCGACGCGCCGGGCCACGACCGGCTGGGCTGGGGGGTGCTGGGCAGCCGCCGTCCCGTGCGCTTCCCCGAGTGCCTGCGCCCGGCCGACCGGGCGGTGACGCCCTTCGCCGTGCAGCCGGGGCAGGTGCTGATGCCGGAGAGCTGCGCGGTGGCGCTGCGGATCGACGGACCGGCGGGGAGCTGGGTGGGGGTGTGGCGCCCGGCGGGCCGCCGGCTCCACGAGTGGCCCGCGCCGCGCGGGTGGCTGGCGGGGGCCGGGCTGTGGACCCGCGAGGGGGTGCTGCGGCTGCCGTACGCGACGGACACGGTGCGGTGCGGGGTGGCGTCCCTCCACGCACCGGCGGACGTACCGGTGCCGACGGGCGTACCGGCGCCGATGGACGTACCGGTGCCCGTGGACCTACCGCTGCCCGCGGACGTACAGGCACCGGTGGACGTACCGGTGCCGGTCGGCCGTCCGCACCAAGGCGGGGTCCTGGGAACGGCGCACCCCGACCGAACGGAATCCGCCGACCGGGAACCGTCCGGCGCTCCACGGACTCCTGCCCTGTGCAGGCCGGTGCCGTTGCAACAGGCGCCGCTCACCGGCCGTGGGGCCCCTGGATAGGATTTCCTCCGGGCCCTGTGCCTCAGGACAAGAAGCGAACACAACGGGGTGACTTCCCACATGTCTGAAACCCGAACCGACACCACGCAGCAGCGGCCGCGGGGAACGGCGACCGCCGAAAGCGCTGACCACGACGGTCTCGGCAAGCACCGCGGGAGCGCGGCACCGGCGGAGGACTCCACGTCTCCCGCGTACGGCCGCCACCGCCGCGGGGAAGCGGAGAGGAACGCGGCCTGACACAGGCCGGGTTCGACGATCCGCGCGCACGACGACGCAGAGCCGGGAGGCCGCCACGGACCATTCGTGGCGGCGAGCCCCCCGGGCGCGGGGGGGGCGGCGCGGGGGCCGGGCCCCGCGGAGGGGCCGCCCAGCACGCACCCCCCCTCCATCCCCAGCGCGCGCGGGG
>NZ_JBHZDA010000025.1:7887-9636 GCF_042755665.1 Streptomyces sp. NPDC059142 | reverse complement strand
CGCGCCCCCCCCCCGGGTGGTTGTCGCTCTGCCGCGCGGGCACACCCCCGGGGGTGCTCCCCGGACCCCCGCCCCCCCCCCCCCGGGGGGGCGCCCCCCCCCGCCCACCGGGGGGCCCCCCCCCCCGCCGTGGGTGGGCGGGTGCGCCGGGGGCGGCGGGCGCCGAGCCGCCGGCTGGCCGGCCGGGACATTTGTACCGGCCGACTCCGTACATCCGCCTCTGCCGGGCGGCCCCGCCGCTCCGTAGCGTTTTCGGCATGACGCAGACAGCTCGGAGCACGTGCCGCGGGGCGGCGAGGACCACATGATGAAGACGGTCGTGACGAGGAAGGGACGCCGCACGGGACTGCGCGCGGGCAGGCCGGCGCCGCCGTCCGGTTACGCCCTGCTGCCCTGGCTGCTGCTGGGGCTCGGCTCGTTCTCCAACATCGTGCAGGGCAGGACGCCCAACCCCTGGGTCGGCGGTCTCGGGCTGCTGGTCTTCAACTCCCTCTACATCTCGGTGGTGTTCCGCGCCTTCGACCGGGCCCGGCGGGACAGCCCCGCCACCCGGTGGTCGCTCGTCGCCATGGGCGTGCTGACCTTCGGACTGGCGTGGGCCTACGGCGGGAGCTGGCTGCTCTTCCTCCCGCTCCTCGGACTCGCCTGCGGCAGTGTGCTGCGGGGCCGTGCGCTGGCCGCGGTGGGCATCCCGGTGAGCGTCGCCGCGGCGGTCACGGCGGCGTACCACGACGGGTGGGGCGCGGTGAGCATCGCGTACGGCACGTTCATCTCGATGATGGTGACCGCGGCGCTCCTCACCCTCTCCGAGACGGTGACGGAGCTGCGCGACACCCGGCTGGAGCTGGCCCGTTCCGCGGTGGACCAGGAGCGGCTGCGTTTCTCGCGCGATCTGCACGATCTGCTGGGCCACACGATGTCCGTGGTCGTCGTCAAGGCGGAGGCGGCCCGCAGGCTGGCGCCGCGCGACCTGGACGCGGCCCTGGGCCAGGTCGCGGACATCGAGTCGGTCGGCAGGCAGGCCCTGGCGGAGATCCGGGAGGCCGTCACCGGCTACCGGGAGGGCAGTCTCGCCACGGACCTGGACCGGGCGCGCTCCGCACTGAGCGCGGCCGGGATCACGCCGGACGTACGGCGGTCGGGGCCGCCGCTGCAACCTCAGACGGAGGTGCTGCTGGGCTGGGTCGTAAGGGAGGCCGTCACCAACGCCGTGCGGCACAGCGGCGCGGCCCACTGCTCGATCGCCGTGGACGGCACGGCGGAGCGGGTACGGCTGACGGTCCTGGACGACGGTACGGGCGACGGCGCGGGCTCCGTCCGCTTCCCGGCGGGCAGCGACGGCGACGGCGAAGGCGAAGGGGGCGAGCGGGTCGGCGGTACGGGGCTGAAGGGGCTGGCCGAACGTCTCGCGGCGGTCGGCGGGTCGCTGGAGGCGGGCCCGGCGCACGAGGCGGACGCCGCGCCGGGGACGGACGCCGCGCCGGGGACGGGGTTCCGGGTCGTCGCGGTGCTGCCGGTGGACCCCCTCTCGGCGACCGGGCGCCCGCTGGACGAAGCGCCCGCACGGCCCTGAGCCCGGCGGTCCTGGCGGTCCTGGCGGTCCTGGCGATCCGGCGATTCGCCGGTCCCGCGCGGGCCCGGGGGGGGGGGGGGGGGCGCGCCGCGGGGCCCCCGGGCGGCGCACTGTCCAGCTTTGTCGAGGGGCCCCGCGGGCGGGGACCCGCTCTCTAGTGGCGGGGCGGGTTGATG
>NZ_JBHZDA010000025.1:2212-7877 GCF_042755665.1 Streptomyces sp. NPDC059142 | reverse complement strand
GGGCGGGCTGCGTGTGTGGACCGGGGGCGGGCGGGGGGGGTTACGGCCCCCCGGGGGGCCGGGTGGGGGGGGGGTCCGGCGCGCGGGCGCCCGGCGGGCCGTCCACCGGACCGCTGACGTCGCGGCGCCGCGCGGCGGCCACCGTCCTAACCTGTGCTCGTGACGGAGATGCCCCGGGACCAGCGTCCCGCCAAGTGCGTACGACTCCTCCTCGCCGAGGACCAGGGCATGCTGCGCGGCGCCCTCGCCCTGCTGCTCGGGATGGAGGCGGACCTGGAGGTGGTCGCCCAGGTGGCGCGGGGCGACGCCATCGTGGACGCGGCGCTGACCTCGCGCCCCGATGTGGCGCTGCTCGACATCGAACTGCCCGGTCTGAGCGGGCTGGACGCCGCCGCCGCGCTCCGCACCGAGGTGCCGGAGTGCCGGGTGCTGATCCTGACCACCTTCGGCCGGCCCGGTTATCTGCGGCGGGCCATGGAGGCGGGCGCGGCGGGGTTCCTCGTCAAGGACGGCCCGGTGGAGGAGCTGGCCGCCGCGATCCGCCGGGTGCTGACGGGCGAGACCGTGATCGATCCCGCCCTGGCCGCCGCCGCGCTGAGCGCCGGCCCGAGCCCGCTCACCGCGCGGGAGCGGGACGTGCTCAACGCGTCCGTGGACGGCGCGACGGTCGCCGACATGGCGCAGGAGCTGCGGCTGTCCGAGTCGACGGTACGGAACTACCTGTCGGCGGCGATCGGCAAGACCGGCACCCGTAACCGGATGGAAGCGGTACGGGCGGCCCGCCGCCAGGGCTGGCTCTGACGGACCGCTCTCGTCCGGTGTCGCGCGTACCGCCCGCCTCCCGCGCGTCAGTCGTCGGACGAGGCGCGCGGCAGCCACAGCAGCATCAGCGCCACCGCCCCGAGCAGCACCCCGCACCCCGTCCTGAAGGCCAGCGCGTACCCCTCGGTCAGCGCCTGCGGCCCCGTGCCGCCGGCCGTGCGGGAGGCCGCGACGGTCGAGAGGACGGAGAGGCCGAGCGCGCCGCCCATCGTGCGGGAGGTGTTGACGAGGCCGGAGACCAGGCCCGCGTCGCCGGGGGCCGCGCTGCCGGTGGCGAGGGCGGCCAGCGGGGTGGTGGCCAGGCCCAGGCCGGCCATCATCAGGACGCCGGGGCCGAGGATGACCGAGAGGAACGTTCCGTCGGCGGTCATCGTGGACTGCCAGCCGAAGCCGGCCGCCGCCACCAGCGTCCCGGTCACCGCGAGACCGCGCGCCCCGGTCCACGGCATCAGCCGCGGCGCGAGCTTCGAGCCGAGCACCACGCTCAGCGAGCTGGGGACGAGCGCGAGCCCGGCCTCCAGCGGTGTGTAGCCCAGGACGTTCTGCGCGTACACCGTCATGAAGAACCACATGCTGAAGGAGGCCGTGCCGCAGACGAACAGCGCCGCGTTGGCCGCCGCCACGGCCCGGATCCGGAACACCCCCAGTGGCATCAGCGCCTCCTTCGTCCGCGCCTCCACCGCCACGAACGCCCCGAGCAGCAGCACCCCGCCCACCAGCGGCAGCAGCGTCACCGCCCGGTCCCAGCCGCGCTCCTCGGTCTGCACGATGCCGTACGCCACCGCCGCGAGCCCGGTCGTGACCAGCACCGCGCCCGGCAGGTCGAGACGGCGGCCGGTGGTCTCGCGGGACTCGGTCAGCCAGAGCGCGGCGCCCGCCAGGACCAGGACGCCGACCGGGACGTTGATCAGCAGCACCCAGCGCCAGGAGAGCAGGTCGGTGAGGAGGCCGCCGACCAGACCGCCCGCCGCGCCGCCGCCCGCGCCGACCGCCGACCAGGTGCCGATCGCGCGGGTCCTGGCGGCGCCCGCGGGCACGGCCGAGGTGAGGATGGTCAGGGTCGCGGGCGCCAGTACGGCCGCGCCGAGCCCCTGCACCGCGCGGGCGGCGATCAACTGCCACCCCTCCTGGGCGAATCCGCCGGCCGCTGACGCGAGCGTGAAGACCGCGAGCCCGGCCAGGAAGGTCCGCTTCCGGCCGAAGAGATCGGCCGCGCGCCCGCCGAGCAGCATGAACCCGGCGAACGCGATGGCGTAGGCGTTGAGGACCCACTGGAGCCCGGGTGCGGAGAGCCCGAGGTCCGCGCGCATGGACGGCAGGGCGACATTGACCACGGAGACGTCGAGGACGACGAGGAACTGCCCGGCGCAGGCGGCCAGGATCACGGCCCAGGTGCGGGCCCCCGGTCCGGCGCGGCCGGGAGGGGCGGATATGGGTTCGGCAGCGGCTGTCGCATCGCGTTCTGACTCTGAGGAGGCTCGGACCATGGCCGTCATGGTCGCAGCCGACGAGTGCCCCGTACATGGATATTTCGCCGGAGCCGGAGCTTCCGGTGGGCCGGGGGCCGGTCCGTTCACCTACCGTTCACCGGAACAGGGCCGCCCGGGCCGGAATACGGAGGCGGCACGCCGGGTTGGACTGAGAAGCTTTCATGGTGCACGCACTTGGCGGCCGGCCCGGTCGGGTCAAGAGCCGCACCGGGGCCCGCACCCCGACGCACGCCGCAGCACGCACGCCGCACCACGCACGCAAGCACGCCGCACCACACACGCACGTCCCGCACACGGCCCGTACGACCTGACGCACGCACGCACGCCCGCGCGCAGCCACCCCCGCGCACCCCGCGCACCCCGCGCACCGACCTCGATCTCTCCTACCTCTCTCTTCTCTGCCCCGGAGGCCGCACATATGCCGCAGACGACGACCGATCAGCACGCCCCGGAGCTACCGGATCCGCGCCCCCGCACCTCCGGCGGCGTCGTCCCCGTCCTCGCCTTCGCGGGCATCACCGTCGCCGTGATGCAGACCCTGCTCGTCCCGGTCATCAAGGACCTGCCCACCCTGCTGCGCACCGCTCCCGCCAACGCCACCTGGGTCATGACGGCGACCCTGCTCGCGGGCGCCGTCTCCACCCCGATCATGGGGCGGCTCGGCGACCTCTTCGGCAAGCGGCGCATGCTGCTCGCCAGCCTCGCCGTCATGGTGGTCGGCTCGCTGATCTGCGGTGTCACCGACGACCTCGTGATCATGATCGTCGGCAGGGCGCTCCAGGGCTTCGCCATGGGCGCGATACCCCTCGGCATCGGCATCATGCGCGACGAGCTGCCGCGCGAGAAGCTCGGTTCCGCCATGGCGCTGATGAGTTCGTCCATCGGCGTGGGCGGCGGACTCGCCATGCCCGTCGCCGCGGTGATCGCCCAGAACGCCGACTGGCACGCGCTGTTCTTCGCCGCCGCCGGTCTCGGCGCGCTGTCGATCGGGCTCACCGTCGCCTTCGTACCGGAGTCCTCCGTCCGCGCCCCCGGCAGCTTCGACTGGCTCGGCGCGATCGGGCTCTCCGCCGGGCTGGTCTCCCTGCTGCTCCCGGTCACCAAGGGCAGCGACTGGGGCTGGACCTCCGGCACCACGCTCGGGCTCTTCGGTCTGGCCGCCGTCATCCTGCTGCTGTGGGGTGTGATGGAGCTGCGCAGCTCCGCCCCGCTGGTCGACCTGCGCACCAGCGCGCGCCGCGAGGTGCTGCTCACCAACCTCGCCTCGATCATGATCGGGGTGGCCTTCTACGCGGTCACCCTCGTCCTGCCGCAGCTTCTCCAGCTCCCCGCCTCGACCGGGTACGGCCTGGGTCAGTCGATGGTGGTCGCGGGCCTGTGCGTGGCGCCGCTCGGCCTGACGATGATGCTCACCGCCCCCCTGTACGCGCGGATATCCGCCCGGCGCGGCCCGAAGGTCACGCTGATCATCGGGATGCTGATCATCGCGCTGGGGTACGGGGCGGGCCTCGGCCTGATGAACGCCGCCTGGCAGACCGTGATCATCTCGATCGTCCTCGGCGCGGGCATCGGACTCGCGTACTCCTCGCTCCCCGCCCTGATCATCGGCGCCGTCGACCCCTCGGAGACCGGCGCGGCCAACGGCCTGAACACCCTGATGCGCTCCATCGGCACGTCGATGTCGAGCGCGGTGATCGGCATGGTGCTGGCCCACACCTCCGTCCAGTCGGGCGGGATGGCGCTCCCGTCGATGCACGGCTTCCGCATCTCGTTCCTGATCGCCACCGGCGCGGTGCTGATCGGTCTGGTGCTGGCGCTGTTCCTGCCCGGACAGCGGCCCGCGGTCCGGCCGGAGCTCCCGGAGGCGGGCGAGGAGAGCGGCTACGCGCCGGCCGAGCACCGTACGACCCTGATCGCGGGCTCCGGCGGCTTCACGGGGCGGGTGCTCGACGCGGACGGCGCGCCGGTCGCGCGGGCGAACGTCACGCTGATCGACCGGCGCGGCCGGCAGGCGGGCCGCGCCACCGCCGACGCGGAGGGCCGCTACACGCTGCTGCCGCCGGGCGCCGGGCCCTATGTCCTGGCGGGTACGGCCTCGGGGTACGCGTCGCACGCCTGCCCGGCGGAGTACCGGGGCGACGGGGTCCCCGTCGCGGTCGACCTGGTCCTCGGGCAGGGTCAGGTCGCGCAGGAGCCCAGCTCCGCGGTCACCACCTGACGGCGCCGGGCGCGGTGCGGCCGGGGCGCGCGGCCCCGGCCCCGGTGCGGTCGCGGCGGTACGGCACGATGGACGCGCCCGGCGGTCCCGTCCGGCACACCGCCGGACCCCGCCCGAGGAGAGAGCCCATGACCGAAGCGGCCGCCCCGTCCGAAGCGACGACCGAGACGCCGACCGAGACGGCGGAGACCACGGAGACCACGGAGACAGCGGGGACGACGACCGGGGTGCCCGCGCCGGGGCCCGCGTCCGGCCCCGCGCCGGACGTCCTCGCCGCCTTCGGGGCGGCGAAGGGGTTCATGCCCGTCCACGAGGGGCTCGCCCTGTACGCGGCGGCCACCGAGGCCGGTGAGCTCGGGCTGCCGCTCCTGGAGATCGGCAGCTACTGCGGGCGCTCCACGCTGCTGCTGGCCGCGGCGGCCCGCGACGCGGACACCGTCGTCGTCACCGTGGACCACCACCGCGGCAGCGAGGAGCAGCAGGAGGGCTGGGAGTACCACGACCCGGAGCTGGTCGACCCCGCCTCCGGCCTGATGGACACGCTCCCCGTGCTGCGCTCCGTCCTCCACCGGGCCGGTCTGGAGGACCAGGTGATCGCGGTCGTCGGCCGCTCGCCGAAGGTGGCGCGCGCCTGGGGCGACGGGCGGTTCGGCCTGGTCTTCATCGACGGCGGCCACACCGACGAGCACGCGAGCGGCGACTACGAGGGCTGGGCGCCCCGGGTCGCCGAGGGCGGGCTGCTCGTCATCCACGACGTCTTCCCCGACCCGGCGGACGGCGGCCAGGCCCCGTACCGCGTCTGGACGCGGGCGCTCGCGTCCGGCGAGTTCACCGAGGTGTCGGTCACGGACACGCTGCGCGTGCTGCGCCGTACGCCCGGGACCCCCGGCGCTCCCGGCGTCTGACCGGCCCCGGCGTCTGACCGGCCCCGGCGTCTGACCGGCCCCGGCGGCTGACCGGCACCGGCGGCTCCCGCCCCGGCACGTCCCCGCACGCCCCGCCCGGCCCGTCCCGGCACGTCCTCGCACGCCCCGCCCGGCCCGGCCCCGGCCCCCGCCCCTGACCCGTCGGAGGGGCCCCGGCCGCGGCGCCGGGGCCGCCCTGCCCCCGCGCGCCCGGGCGGGCGGGGTGCAGA
>NZ_JBHZDA010000025.1:0-2202 GCF_042755665.1 Streptomyces sp. NPDC059142 | reverse complement strand
GCCCGCGCGCCCGCCCCCCCCCCCCCCCCCGGCCGCCCCCCCCCCCCCCCCCCCCCCCCGCCCCGGGGCCCCCCCCCCCCCCCCCCCCCCCCCGCCCTGCCCCCGATCGCCCGGCGGGGCGTCTAGCATCGCGTCGTGTCGTACGACGAGAGCCCGCAGCCCGCACGCCGCCGCTTCGGCCGGCGCCCTCTCACCGTCGCGGTCGCCGCGCTGGTGCCGACCGGCCTGGCCGGGTGGCTCGTGTGGCAGGGGGTGGGCGGGTCCGACGGCTCCAGCGCCTCCGCCGCCACCGCCGGGGCCGCCCCCGCCGCCTCCGCGCCCGCCTCCCCCACCGGCCCGGGTGACGGCGCCCCCGGCGGCGGCGATCCGGCCGGACCGCTCGCCGGCAAGGTCGTGGTCGTCGACCCGGGCCACAACCCCCGTAACCGCGACCACCCCACCGAGATCAACGAGAAGGTCGACATCGGCACGGCCACCAAGGAGTGCGACACCACCGGCACCGCCACCGCCGCCGGTTACGCGGAGGCCGCCTTCACCCTCGACGTCTCCCGGCGGCTGCGCACGCTGCTCGTACAGCAGGGCGCCACGGTCACCTTCACGCAGGACGACGACCGTCCGTACGGCCCGTGCGTGGACGAGCGCGCCCGGATCGGCAACGAGGCGAAGGCCGACGCCGTGGTCTCCGTGCACGCGGACGGCTCCGCGGCCGGCAACCGCGGCTTCCATGTCATCCTGCCCGCCCTGGTCAAGGGCGGCGCCGCGGACACCGCCGCGATCGTCGGCCCCTCCCGTGCCCTCGGCGAGCGCATCGTCGCGGACTTCCACCGGGAGACCGGCACCGACCCGGCCAACTACCTCGGCGACGGAACGGGCCTGGACGTCCGTGACGATCTCGGCGGTCTCAACCTTTCGACCGTCCCGAAGGTCTTCCTGGAGTGCGGCAATATGCAGGATTCGGCCGACGCCGCACTGCTGTCCGACGCGGAATGGCGGGAGAAAGCGGCACGGGGACTCGCGGCAGGCATCAGCGGTTTCCTGGAGAAGTAAAGAAGAACAAGTGAATCGCTGTGAGACCGCTGTGAGGAAGTCGCCGAAGGAACCGTGGAAAAGCCGGCGCGGCGGTCGGTGGGGCGGTTGGTGCGCGCGTCAACGCTGGGGGCTGGAGCGGGGCATGTGACGGTCCGTCGATGTCGCGGAACCGCATAACGGACCCTCGTAACGGCCCGGTACCAGGCCAGATACCCGGCAGACGACCCGATCGGGCAGACGATAGATTCATCCGTACGATAGGGAGCCGCCCCCGAGCTTCGCACCGTGCACCGCACCCCGAGCGGCCCGCGACGACCGCCCCGACGAGACGACTGACGAAGGATTTTTCACGTGAACATCCGCTCCCTCACTAGAGGCGACGGCGTGGTGATCGGAGCAGCGGTGTTGCTGTTCATCGCCTCGTTCCTCAATTTCTACGACTCGACGAGCTTCAGCAGCGGGCCGAAGGCATGGGACATCCTCGGCGTCGTGATGAGTGTCCACATCGCCGGTCTCATCGCGGCGGCCCTGATCGTCGTCTCGCGCGCGCTCCCGCAGGCCCCGAAGAAGGTCGCGGGTCTGGACCTCGGCCAGTTCGGGGTGGCGCTCGCCCTCTTCGTCGCCTGGACCTCCCTCTGGTACCTGCTGGGTGACGGCCGGGCCGGCGGCGGCCAGATCCTCGGCTTCTTCAGCGCCCTGGCCCTCGCGGGCGCCGCCGTGGCGGGCCCGCTGGTCCCCGCGCTGAAGGTCGCCCTCGTCGGCCCCCCGAAGCCGCAGACGCCGCAGCCGTACGGTGGCGCGCCGGGGCAGGGGTACGGCTACCCGGGCGGCCCGCAGCCGTACGGGACGCAGGGCCAGCCGCAGCCGTTCGGCGGCGCCCAGCCGGCCGCGCAGCAGTCCCAGCCCTCGCAGGGCGGGGCGGCCCCGGCGGGCGACTTCGCGCCGTTCTGGTTCGCCGTGCCGGTGGCGCGCCCCCTCTTCGGTGAGGACGGCTCGCAGTCGCCGATCGCCGAACTGGCGCCGGGTACCTGGTACTTGGCGGTGGAGCAGCGCGGCCCCAGCCTGGTGGCCCAGACACAGGACGGCCGCCGCGGCGTCCTCCAGGACACGTCGGGCATCCAGCGCGGCTGACCGCTCGCACACGTCGGACGTACGGAAGCCCCGGCCCGGAAC
>NZ_JBHZDA010000024.1:59943-77854 GCF_042755665.1 Streptomyces sp. NPDC059142 | reverse complement strand
GCCGTGGACGGCACCCGACCCGGGGACTTACGGGTTGCTCACATCGGGACGATGCCCGACTGCGTGAGCGCCAGGCAGACGAGCACCTGGGCCAGGAGCAGATCGGCGGGAATGAACTCCCACCGCTTGACCGTCACTTCCGTGTCCCGAAGGGACTCGGGTGACGCCGCCCTGCTGGCGGTACGGATTTCCTGGGCGATACCGCCGATCAGACCTTTGCCGCGCCGTGCACGCGCCTCTTCGACGACCGAGCCGCCGAAGCTCATGAGCGTGTGCTGCTTGTCCCCGCGGGCGACGACGGTGAGTCCACCGTCCGTCTCGACCCTCCGGTAGGCCCCCCAGGGAATCCACTCACGACTCCACCAGTCGATCAGCACGAGCCCGCCGTCGTGTATTTCCACGCGGGCGCGGCCGATCCTGATCATGGCCCAGCAGATGGCCAGCAGGACCGAGGACGCCATGAGGCTGTCCCCCACCGCGTCGGCCGGTTTCGCACTCACCCAGAACACCAGGATCAGCACGAGAAACCCGCAGCAGGCCAGCGTCGTGAATATCCACAGGCTCTTTCTTCTCAGCAGGCGCGGCTTCATCTCTCTTCGTCCCCTTGATCAGCAGTACGCGGCTTTGCCGAGGCTACCCGTTCCGCAACCTGCCCAGCCCATCCCGAAGTTCAGGGCTCCGTTGCCCAAGGTCTCCCGGACGCTGTTGGTGACCGGACTGGCGCGCAGAGCGCCCCGGAAGGTGCCTCCTGCGACGGCCTTGCCGAACGCGCCGGCAACGGCGCCGCCGCCGACCGCGAACGCGCTGTCCTTGGCGAAAGTGCCCCAGTCCGTCTCCATGTTGGGGTCGATCTTGGACGCCGCGAGCTTGGCGCCCGCCACGGCCAGACCCGCCGCCACACACGCGCCGGCCGAGGCCGCGATGCAGACGCCCAGCGCCGCCGCTCCCGCGTAGTCGCGCCAGTTGTCCTTGACGTGGTTGCCCACGGCCTTGGCCCCGCTCGCGATGGCTCCTCCCGCCGCCGAGGCTCCGCGCGCCATGGCCTTTCCGGTGGCCGCCGTCTGCTTCGCCACGGCTTTACCTGCCCTGGCGGCACCGCGTGCGGCGGATTTGGTCGCCTTCTTGCCGGAGGACCAGGCGCGGCCCGCCTGCTTCTTCACATAGCCGCCCGCCTTCTTCGCCGTCTTCTTGGCGTAGCGGTACACCTTCTTCGTGTATTTCTTGGCCACGTAGATACTGCGTTTGATGACCTTCTTGGTGACGCGGGCCACCTTCTTCACCACCCGCTTCACCGTCCTGGTGACCTTCTTCACCACCTTCTTCACCGTTTTGGTGACCTTCTTGACGGCCTTCTTCACCTTCTTGGTGACCTTCTTCACCGTCTTGGTGACCTTCTTCGCGGCCTTCTTGACGGCCTTCTTGAGCTTTCCCCAGAAAAGCCCGTCGGGGTCGGAGAAGGAGGCCGGATTGTTGTTCGCGTAGGCGTACGCGTTCATCCGCTGCGACTCGGAGTGGTCGATCATCGGGTCGACACTCAGGAACCGGCCCAGTGCGGGATCGTAGGCACGGGCGCCCAGTTGGGTCAGCCCCGTACGGTCCTCCGTGCCGTTGACGAAGCCCCGTTGGCCCGGCCAGGTGGCGGGTACGGAGGAGACCGCTCCCCGCTCCTCGCCGAAGGGGGCCAGGCTGCGGGACTGCACCTCCTGCGTCGTCGCGTCGACCGCGGTCGTCGCCGTGCCGTGATGGTCGGCGAAGAGGAACTGGATCGCACCGTTCGCCCGCGCCGCGACCGTGTCGCCGTCGAACTCGTAGTAGCGCGTGCCCTCCTTCTTGCCGTCCGCCTTCAGCAGCAGCTCATTGCCGCCGGGCAGGTACAGGGTCGTACCCGCCGCGTCCTTCCTGATCAGCCGCCCGCCGTCGGCGTCGTAGGTGTACTCGGTGGCGCCCACGCCCGCCTCGTCCACCTTGACGAGCTGGTTCTCCGCGTCCCACTCCAGTGTCTGGTCCCGGCCGTCGGTCTTGCGGGTGACGGTGTTGCCGGAGCCGTCGTACGTGAAGGAGTCGGTCGTCGACGTCGCGCCGTTGCTCGCGGTGTCCACCGAGGTCAGCGCGGCCGGCTTGGCGCCGTCCGGCTTCGCGTACCGGTAGGTGCGGACCTCGTTCTTCGCGGCGACGCCGCCGATGTCGTGGCGCGTCTCCTGAGTGCGGTTGCCCAGAGCGTCGTAGCTGTAGGAGAGCCAGTACGGCTGCGGGCCACCGACGTTCTCCCCGCTCGGGGCGCTCGCGCAGTCCCCGGTCGAGGTCCACGCCTGGGTGAGGCGCTGGAGCGCGTCCGAGACGAAGCACTGGGTGTCCGTCTGCTGCGTCTGGTCCTGGCCGGTCTTCGTGGTGATCCGGGTGACGTTGCCTTCCAGGTCGTACCCGTACGAGGTGTCGTCGATCCGGGTCGGTGCCGCTGTGCGGTCCGTGGTGGTCCTCAGCAGCTCACCGGTGTGCTCGTCGTACGACCAGGACCGGTAGAGCCGGCGCGCCTGGTCGTTGTACTCGGTCCGCTGAGCCCGCCCGAAGGCGTCGTAGGAGGCCGAGTTGACGAGGATCCGGCCGCCCGCGGTGAGCCCCTGGGCCTGGTCGTCGGCGCCGTACCGGGTGACCACGCGCTCGGCGGGCAGATTGCCGATCGCCGGCTGGTTGACCCAGGTCGGCAGTCCGGTCAGCTCGTCGTAGCCGAAGCCCCACTTGTACGTACCGGCCAGGTCGCCCTCGGAGGCCGGGATGGTGACCTCCAGGCCGGTGGCCTGGTAGTCGTCGGTGAAGCCGGTGACCCGCTGCACATAGGCGTTGCCGTTCACATACCTGCGGGTCTCGGCGATCTCACCCTTGGCGACCTCGTCGTACCGCCACTCGGAGAGCACCTTCGCGCCCTGGCTGAGCGTGGTCTGGCGGCCCAGCTCGTCGTAGTCGACGGAGAGCGAGACCCCGCGGCCGTCCGTCGTACCGACGGGGCGGTCGAGCGAGTCGTACCGCGTCTCCAGGACACCGGCGTCCGGGTCCTCGGCGCGGATCTCGCGGCCACGGACGTCGTAGCCGAACTTCCGTACGTTCCCGGCGGGATCGGTGACCTTCTCCAGCAGGCCCCGCTTGTCGTAGCTGTAGCTGAGGGTCTGGGAGGTGGTGCGGGCCTCGTCGGTGTACTCGACGACCTCGCTGGTCCGGCCGAGGGCGTCGGTCACCGTGGTGGACGCGGTGCCGCCCTTGGGCGGGATCTCCGTGGTGTGGTTCCCGTCGTACACCGTCTTCGTACGGCGGGTCTCCGTGCCGTACTTCAGGGCGATGGCGTCGGTGGCGCGGCCCGCCCCGTCGAAGACCGAACGGAGCACGGCGGGCGCCTTGGTGTCGTCACCGAGGACGAGCTTCCCCTCGGGTGCGCCGGTCGCGTAGTAGTCGTCGTAGGACTTCCACTCCAGGCCGCGTGAGTCGTACAGCGTCTCGGTCAGCACCCGCCCGGTGCCGGTGCCCGAGGGCACCTGCGTCTGGCGCTCGCGCAGCAGACCGTCGTAGATCTCGTACCCGGTCTCCGTGGAACCGTCGCCCCGCAGCTCCTTCGTGGCCACCATCGGGGTGTCCGTACGCGAGATGCGGTACGTGAACGACGTGTTCGGCGTGTCGGGGAACTTGGCCCGGGTGCGTCCCGTGTCCCAGACCCCCGTCACCCGGCCGAGGCCGTCGTAGGCGATCTCGGTGCGCTTGCCGTTGGTGTCGGTCTCGGCGACCGGCACGCCCCGCGCCAGGTCGAACTCGGTGGTGAGGGTGTGGCCCAGGGGGTTGGTGACAACGGTCTTGGCCGCCATCCCCGTGGTCGGGGTGAACGCCGTCGTCATCACCCGCCCCTGTGAGTCGGTCGTCTTCAGCGACCGGCCGTAGAGGTCGTACGTGGCGGTGGAGGCGGTGAAGAACCCGGTCCCCTCCGCGTTGTTCTCGTCCTCACGTGTCGTGTTGCCGCGGGTCGGCGCCGCGCCCAGGGTGGTGGAGTCGTCGTAGAAGCTGCGGTTCTCCGAGATCAGCTCGCCCGGCGCGGCACAGGTGCCCGCCGTGACCTTCTCGGTGGCTTCCAGCTCCAGGATGTTCGCCCCGGTGTTACGCGCGTACGTCGTGGTGACGCAGGACTCGTCGCCCGTCTTCGACGTGTCGCCGTGGTCGGTCTCCGTCGCGGTCATGCCGTACGCGTCGAAGGTCCGTTCCGTCTTCGTGCGCTGCCAGCCGCCGCCCTTGGCGGGGGAGCGGGTGGTCTCCTCCTGGACATCGGTCATCCCGGAGGTCAGGGCCGGCAGTCCGGGCCTGGCGCGGGTGGCCGTGGGGCCCTTGTGCCAGGGGGTGGAGGTCTCCTCGGAGATCACCTCGGCGCCGTTGTAGACGATCTCGGCGCGCTCCATGGCCTGGAAGGCGGGCTGGTCGGTGACCTCCTTGCCCTCGAAGTCGGCGACCTTGGCGCCTTCGATCCCGCGGAAGTAGCGCGTACGGCTGTCCAGCTTCGGGCCGTCGGCGCCGTTGCCGTTCTGGGTGCGGACCTCGGCGTAGCCGCGGTAGTCGCTGTACGTGCGGTGCTCGGCCTTGGTGAACTCGTCCTCGCTCTTGGCCCAGGCCGCGCCGCCCACGTACGTGTAGTCGGTCTGCTCGGTGGGCGAGCCGCCGACCAGGTCGTTCTCCAGGACGCGGGTGACGACGTACTTGTGGAACCAGTCCTTCACCGGCTTGTAGTCGGCGGCGGGGGAGTCCGCGGACGACCAGTAGACCGGGTAGCAGCGCTTGGTGTTGGACGTCTCCGAGGGCAGGCTGCCCGGCGCGCAGTCGGCGGCCGAGTAGGTGACGCCGATCGAGCCGCCGGTCTCCGTGTCGATCTGGTTGACGCGGTAGCGGACCAGCGCGGGGATGCCGTCACCGGTGGTGTCCACGCGGTTGGGGAGCTGCCAGCCCTTGAAGGTGACCTCGGGCAGGGTGACCGGCGCGTCACCGGTGTGGCCGGTACGGGTGATGCCCGCCAGCCAGAGCGAGGCGGGGGAGCCGTCGCCCGGGTCGGGCAGCTCGTGGCGCAGCGTCCAGGAGTCGACCGGCTGGTAGGCGGAGCCGGAGAGCGCCGAGGTGGCGATCTTCGTCAGCCGCTTGCTGGTCCAGAAGGTCGGCGCGACCCGGTTCTTGCAGTCCTCGCCCGCCTTGCAGTCCTGGTCGATCGGGACGTCCGGCCAGCGCTTCGCGTTCGCCGTGGTCATCTTGGCCGGGGCGCAGTCGAAGGAGGCGTCGGGCAGGCAGCGCTCGGCGACCGTGAAGTCCACCTTGGCGCTCGCCGCGTTGGTCCCGAACAGGTTGTCGGAGCGCAGCCCGTACTCGATACGGGAGAGGTAGCCGCCCCGGACGTACTCGGTCGGGGTGCCGAGACCGGTGGTCGCCGAGACGTTGCGGCCGTACCGGTTCTTCTCCTGGGTGTAGTGGTACGTGGTGGCGTTGGCGTTGGTGTCCACGACGTAGTCGAGGTTCCAGCGCCACGCCTGCTGGCAGTAGGCGTCGGCGAAGGCGGCCTTGTAGCAGGGCTCGCCGCTCTGGTTGCCGTACACCGGCACGGTCCAGGTGGAGTTGGTCTCCGCCTTCCCGGACGACCAGCCGGGCAGCCGGTTGTAGCCGAAGTAGTACTGGGTGCCGTCGGTGGTGGTGATCCGCCAGTGCTCGCCGTCGTTGTCACCGTTGCCGCGGGCGGAGGGCGCGTCGGCGTCGGTCAGCCGCTCGACCTTGGTGCCGTCGTCGTCCTTGAGCTTCCACTCGCCGCGGGTGTCGTCCCGGACCAGTTCGTGGGACTGGCCGTCCAGCGACATGGTGGCGTTCCAGGTCGACCAGCACAGGTCGCCGTTCTTGGCCTTGTTGGTGCCGCCCGTCATGTCGTCGTTGCACGACGTGTACCGGCGCTCGATGTAGTTCTCGGTGAGCGACCAGCCGTCGCCGACCTCGTTGGACTGGTTGTTGGTGGCCGCGGTGCGGCCGTCCAGCGACTGGGACGAGTAGCTCAGGGCCAGTTCGGGGTCCATCCCGCCGGCGGACTCCGGGGTCTGGATCTCGTACCCCCAGCCGAAGCCGCCGGAGGAGTCGCCCGCCGTCCAGTTGCCCGACGGGCTCAGCGGCGTCGCCTTGTAGTCGCCGCCCGAGCCGGAGGGGCCCGCGGTCGCCGCGAGCAGGGTCACGCCGGAGGCGGCGGTGAGGCCGGTGGCGGAGCGGGCGCTCTTCGGCGCCGCGGTCACGGGCGCGGAGGCACCGTCCGCCGGCTCCGCCGCGTCGACCGGGATGTCCGCGGTCAGCGTCCGCTCGCCCGTGTCGTTGTCGGTGTCGAGCGGGGCGGGGGCGCCGCAGTCCTTCGCGCCGGGTGACTCCAGGGCGCAGGCGGGCAGGTGGACGAGGGAGAGGCGGGAGGCCCAGCCGGCGCCGAAGGCGTGCTCGAAGCGGGAGTAGTCGAGGGAGAGCCGGACCTTCGCGTCGCTGCCGCCGTCGGCGGCGCGCACGGCGAGGACGACGCCCTCGACGCCCAGCTTCTCGGTGGTCTTCCGGTCGAGTACCTGGACCTCGGCGGAGCCGGGCGCCTTGCCGCGCGCGCCGGACGCGGGCTTCCCCGATGCCGTTCCGAGCCGTACGGGCAGCTTGCCCGCGCGCTCGTCCCGGCCCCGGGCGGCGGGGAGTTCGACCTCCGCCGTGCCGGGCGCGGGCCAGCTCACGCCGGGCGCGGACCTCAGCGCGTCGCGAGCGGCGTCGTCCTTGCCGCCGGCGCGCTTCCGGTCGACCGGGGAGACCGGTACGGGCTTGGTGTCGTCCAGCTTCGGCAGGGAGAGCGAGCCGACCGCGAAGGCGGTCTCGGCGCTCAGAAAACCCCCGAGGAGCAGGGACGCGGTGATGACGGACGTGGTCTTCGTCCATCTTCTCCGACGTATTGGTCTCGATCTGCGCCTGTGCACGGCGCGGTTCGATGGGTCGTTCACGGAAGCCCCCTAGTGGTGATGTTGATAACCGCGTGTGGAGGATACGTGCCTAAGAGCTACGTAAAGCAGGGTTAAAGGGGGCATATCTGTTCGCTTCTGTTCTGATTTGCACAAGCGGAATGCCGGACTTGCCGCAATATGCCGGATTAATTCAGCGTCGTCGTGCGCTTTACTCTCCTTTCGTTGGTCGTCACCGTTCATTCACAAAGACTGTTGGGCCCCTCGGTCACCGTCCCGTGCGACGCACGCCCCTTCGGCGTGCGCGGACGCGGGACGGGGCCGCCGGGCTTCGGGGAGGAAACGTCTTGTCATTTCAACCACGGCTGCGCAGACGCCGGGCGCGACTGCGCCCCCTGATCGCCGCCGCCGTCGCCACCGGCCTGGCCGGAGCCGTCATACCGCTCTCCGCCGTACCGGCCGCGGCCGCCGGCGCCACGACGGCCGCCGATACCGTCGCCGAGCCGACCACCCCCGCCGAACGCGCCCTGAAGAAGGCCGCCGAGACCGGCAAGCGGGCCGAAGTGGTCGCCGAGCGGGGCGAGTTCTCCACGACCTACGCCAACCCCTCGGGCACCTTCACCCAGGAGACGCACATCGTCCCGATCCGGGTGCGGCAGAACGGCCGCCTGGTGGAGGCCGATCCGACCCTGGTGCGCGGCTCCGACGGCGCCGTACGGCCCCGCGCCACCTCGGTCGGCCTGGAGTTCTCCGGCGGCGGCGACTCGGTGATGGCCACCATCGAGCAGCACGGCCGCACCATGTCGCTGGACTGGCAGGGCAAGCTCCCCGCGCCCGAACTCGACGGCGACACCGCCACGTACCCCGAGGTGTTCCCCGGGGTCGACCTGAAGCTGCGCGCCGGGGTCACCGGCTTCCAGCAGCTCCTCGTCGTCAAGTCCCGCGAGGCCGCCGCCGATCCCCGGCTGGAGCGGCTCACCTTCCCGATGGAGACGGACGGCGTACGGGCCAGGACCGACGCGGCGGGCAACCTCACCGCCGTCGACCCGGCCGGACAGAACGTGTTCGCCGCGCCGACCCCCGTCATGTGGGACAGCTCCGGTGTCGCCACCGGCCAGGAGCCCAAGGGAGCCGCCTCGCTCGGCGCCGCGCTCGCCACCGCCGACGCCGCGGCCCGGCGGACCGCCCAGCAGGCCCCGGCCGTCGAGGAGGAAGGGTTCGCCCCGGCGGCCGGCGCCAAGGAGAGCGCCGTGCCCGCCGTCGTCGAGGGCGGCGCCCTCAAGCTGACGCCCGACCAGGGCCTGCTCACCGCGCCCGACACGGTCTTCCCGGTCCACATCGACCCGTACGTCTCCGGCGGACGGAACAACTGGACCTCGGTCGCGAAGAGTTACCCGACGACCAGCTACTGGAACAAGTCGGACAACATCGCGCGGGTCGGCCACGAGAACGAGACCGGCGGCACCTGGTTCTCGTACTTCACGATGGACACCCGGAACCTCCCCGGCAAGTCGATCGTGAACTCCACGTTCCGGATCAAGAACACCCACTCCTGGTCCTGCACCAAGAAGCCGGTGTACCTGTACGCCTCCAACCCCATCAGCTCCGCCACCACCTGGGCCAAGCAGCCCACGCTCGGCGCGCTGCTCGCCACCGTGACGGACGCGAAGGGCTGGGGCAGCGGCTGCCCGGCGGGCAACCTGGAGTTCGGCGTCAAGGGCAACGCCGTGAAGGCGGCGGCCTCCAACTGGCCGACGATGACGCTCAGCCTCCAGGCCAGCACGACGGACACCAACGGCTGGAAGAAGTTCGACGCCGCCACCGCCGTCCTGACCACGGAGTACAACACGCCGCCGGCCGTGCCGTCCGCGCTCGACACCGTCCCCAGCACCAAGAACGCCGCCGGGTGCGGCAACACCGCGCCGTACGGTCTGATCGGCGACACCGACGTCCAGCTCACCGCGAAGGGCACCGACCCGGACGGCGGGACGGTCCAGATGAAGTTCCACCTCTGGGCGACCGGCCACCACCCCAGCGCCGATCCCAAGGGCGTCCTGATCGTCAACCAGACGGTCGCGATCACCTCGGGCTCGGTCGCCCGCGTCACCATCCCCAAGGCGACCCTCAAGGCCCATGTCGCCACGGCCAACGGGAACTTCTCCTGGAAGGTCCAGGCCGGTGACGGCTCCCTGACCAGCGACTGGAACCCGACCGAGGGCGCCCCCGGCTGCCGCTTCGTCTATCTGCCCGACCGTCCCAGCACACCGCCGAGCGTGACCTCCCAGCAGTTCCCGGACGGCACCGCCGGCTGGCCCGTGGACACGGGCACGGTCCGCACCCCGGGCACCTTCACCGTCGGCCCGGGCGCCGCCACCGACATCGCCTCGTACGAGTTCTGGTCGACGATCGACGCGACGGTCACGACGCGCACGCCCGGAGCCCTCGGCGGCAGCGTGAACATCGAGCTGACGCCCACGAAGGCGGGCGCGCACCAGCTCTACGTACGCAGCCTCGACCGCGCGGGCAACCGCTCCGACACCCGCGCCTACCTCTTCTACGTCAACGGCTCCAAGGTCGCCGACAAGGTGGGCGACCTCAACGGCGACGGCCACCCCGACCTGTGGGCGGTCGACGCCGCCGGAACCCTCCAGCGCTACTTCGGCGACGGCACCGGCAAGGCCGTGAAGGCCGACCGCGCCGCCTCCCCGACGGGCCGCTACAGCGCGGCGAAGACGACGCGCCGCGGCGACTGGACGGACGACGGCTACGAGGACCTGATCGCCCTGGCCGCCGACGCGGCCGTGGGCCGCGACCGCCTCTGGGTCCACCCCAACGACGGCTCCGGCGCCGTCGACGAGACGGACAAGCGTGAACTGCGGGTCTGGGACGCCGAGAACGACCACTGGCAGGGCGCCGACCAGATCCTCGCGATCGGCGACGTCGACGGACCCCTCGACCTCGACGGCGACGGTGTCATCGGCCCCGACGACCGCCCCGGCTACCCGGACCTGCTGGTCAAGCAGGGCGACCAGCTCTGGCTCTACTTCGGCTCACCGTCCGGCTACCTCGACGACTTCGTCTACTACCTGGACGACTTCATCGACCAGCCGCCGGTCCTGATCGGCGACGGAAGCTGGTCCAACTACGATCTCGCCGCCCCCGGCGACACGGCCGGCGACGGCCGCGTGGACCTGGTCGCCCGCAAGAAGGACACGGGCGAACTGTTCCTGTACGCGGGCAAGGGCCCGAACGGCGAGGGCCTCGGCTCCGGCGCCGACCGTACGGCCATCGGCAGCGGCTGGACCCCCGCCAGCCGCCCCCTGCTCACCGCCGTCCCGAACGTCCTGGGCGACGGCAACCCCGCGGTCTGGTCCACCAACGCGGCGGGTGACCTGCTGTTCTACCCGAACATCAAGGGCAGCGGCGTCAACGCCGGCTCGGGGATGGCGGGCTTCCGCGCGCTGAACTGACCGGTGTCGCAGAGCGGTACGGGCCGGACCTGACGACTGTCGGGTCCGGCCCGTACCGCTTCACGCGGTCGGTGCGCCGCGGGGACGCCGGGGCGCCTGTGCGCGGGCCGGGAGCCCGTACGCGGGCTACAGGGCTACAGCCAGCCGTTGCGCTTGAGCGTGCGGTGGATCGCCACACACGTCGTGATGATGACGCCGAGGACGAGCGGGTAGCCGTACCGCCACTCCAGCTCCGGCATGTGGTCGAAGTTCATGCCGTACACCCCGCAGACCGCCGTCGGTACGGCGATGATCGCCGCCCAGGAGGTGATCTTGCGCATGTCCTCGTTCTGCGCGACGCTCGCCTGCGCCAGGTTGGCCTGGAGGATCGAGTTCAGGAGTTCGTCGAAGCCGATGACCTCCTCGTGCACCTGGGCGAGGTGGTCGGCGACGTCGCGGAAGTACTTCTGGATGTCGGGTTCGATCAGCCGCATCGGCCGCTCGCTCAGCAACTGCATCGGCCGCAGCAGCGGGGAGACCGCGCGCTTGAACTCCAGCACCTCGCGCTTGAGCTGGTAGATACGGCCGGCGTCCGCGCCGCGCGGGCCGCCCTTGGCCGGGGCGGAGAAGACATCGATCTCGACCTCGTCGATGTCGTCCTGCACGGCCGCCGCCACCGCGATGTAGCCGTCCACGACATGGTCGGCGATGGAGTGCAGCACCGCCGAGGGGCCCTTGGCCAGCAGTTCGCTGTCGGACTCCAGGCGGTGGCGGAGGCTGCGCAGCGAGCCCTTGCCGCCGTGCCGGACGGTGATCACGAAGTTCCGGCCGGTGAAGCACATCACCTCGCCGGTCTCGACCACCTCGCTGGTCGCGGTCAGTTCGGCGTGGTCCACGTAGTGGATCGTCTTGAAGACGGTGAAGAGCGTGTCGTCGTACCGCTCCAGCTTGGGCCGCTGGTGCGCGTGGACCGCGTCCTCCACCGCCAGCGGGTGCAGCCCGAACTCGGCGGCGATGCCCGCGAACTCCTCCTCGGTCGGCTCGTGCAGCCCGATCCAGGCGAAGCCGCCGCCCTCGCGGACGCGCAGCATCGCCTCGCGCGGGGTCAGGCAGGGGTCCTCCCTGACGCGCCGGCCGTCGCGGTAGACCGCGCAGTCGACGACCGCGCTGGAGGCGGAGGCGTCACGGGTGGCGTCGTAGCCGTCGTACGTGCCGTAGGCGGCGTTGCTCTTGCGCAGGGACGGGCGGACCGCTGCGCGCAGGTCACGGATCATCGACATGGCGGGGCTCCTCTACGGAGAGGCCGTCGGCGGGAGCGTGGCACAGCCCGGAATGGGGACGTGTTGAGTGACGTCCGCAAAGCGGGCGGCACCGCGGGGCGCGCGGTGACGGCGTTCGCTAATGACAGGAATAAACACCGGCGATCGAGAAGTGCTCTTCCGTCGTGCGAGGTGCCGTGGCCGTGCCCGGTGGTGGGCGGCCGGGTCCCGGAGGTGTCAGTGCACCGAGGAGGTCTCAGTTCACCGGGAGGGACGCGACGCGGCGCGGGCGGAAGAGCGGCTGGTACTGGCCGGGTGACTTCGGTCCACCGCAGCCCCACCTCCTCCGGTCTGTCCCCCGTGGGGGATGACGTGTCGTCGGGACTGGAGAGCGACGCTTCTGCGTGCTGTCCCGACCGGCGGCCTAGCCTATCAGCAGCCTCATGGCCAAACTGACCTCTTGCCCAATCCTTACGCGATCTATGCTCGCCGTATGGAAGAAATTCTCGCCCTGGTCGAGGCGCGGCTCCGCACGGCCCTGGGGGAACCGGACGCGCGCGCCGCGGTGACCTTCCTGGGCACCGACCGTATCGAGGTCCTGCGCTTCCTGGACGGCTCCGATCTCGTGCGGTACGCCACGCTCGGGATGTCCGCGCAGCCGATGGCCGACCCGTCCGCGCTCCTGGCCGACGGGGTGAAGGGGCCGCGTGCCGAACTGGTCCTCTCCGTGCGCGCCGGGCTCGCCGACACCGATCAGGTGCTGCGCACGCTCGCGGTGCTGGCCGCGTCGCCGCAGGTCGAGGGTGTGGTGGTGGCGCCGGGCGGCTCACTCGACGTGGGCGGGCCGCTGTGGCCGCGAGCACCGTTCCACTCCGTACTGGTGGGGGAGTCCGGCGGGCTGGTGCCGGACCTGGAGCTGGACGCGCCCCTGGAGCCCGTACGGTTCCTGCCGTTGCTGCCGATGACGCCCAACGAGGCGGCGTGGAAGCGGGTCAGGGGCGCGGCGGCGCTGGAGGAGCGCTGGCTCGCGCGCGGTACGGATCTGCGCGACCCGCTGCGGCGTCCGGTCGCGCTGGACTGATCCGGGGCGGTGAACGGGGTGGGGTCGTCGGAACGGGGTGGGGTCGTCGGCGGTGGGGGGGGCCGGCGCCGGGGGCCGGCCCCCCCCCGGCGGGTGGGGGGGGGTGTTTGGGAATAATAGCTCCCCAACCCGCCCCCCGGGGGGGGGGGGCCGGGGCGCCCGCCGCCGTCGAGCTGGTCCCAGGAGGCCAGGCAGCCGGAGCCGATGAAGTGGTGGTTGCCGAGCGGCTCGCGCACCCCGAAGTCGGTGAGGATCGCGGTGGGGACGGAGCGGTGCAGGGACTCCAGGGCGGCCGTGGAGGAGACGGTGACCAGCAGGTCCGTACCGTCCAGTACCTCGCCCATGTTCCCGTACACCAGCCGGAAGTTGTCCGGCAGGCCGCCGGGCACCTTCTCGGCGAGGCGCTGGTAGGGGAACTCCTCGATGTGCGTGGTGTGCTCGCCGGGCTTGCTGCGCAGCTTGAGCAGCACCTGGCGGCGCGGGTGGAGCCTGGCGTGCTCGACGAGGCGGCGCAGCAGGTACGTACGGTCGGCGCGGGACGCCGGTACGGAGGGCTGCGCGGCGAAGACGAGCGTGTCGCGGCCCTCCTCGGGCCGGTAGCGCTCGCCGCCGAGGAACGGCAGCGCCGCCTCGGTGACGGAGGAGGCGTCGGCGCCCACGCCCTCGTAGACGGCGCGGAACCGCTCCGCGTCGTACTGGGAGTTGGCGAGGACGACGTCCGCTCCGTGCCGCAGCAGCAGCCCGTCGGAGAGCTTCTCGTAGACGACACCGACGTAGCCGGTGACGACGACGGGCCGGTGCGCGAGCTTCAGCGCGGCGATGCCGTGGAGCATCGCCTGGACGGCGCCGCCGACGAGGGCCAGCACGACGATGTCGTACGACTCCTCGCGCAGTGCCCGCAGGAAGGCGGTGCCGGTCACCTCGCGCAGGGCGTCCGCGTCCGCGCCGACCTCCGCGAGCTGGCGGGCGGTGGGCGTGGCTCGGCCGCGCAGCAGGAAGCCGCTGAGCTCTGTGGGGCGGTCGTCCGGGGCGATGCGGCGCGCGGTGAGCGCGCCCCACTTCCACCGGGTGTCGGAGTCGGCGAGCACGGCGACCCGGACCGCTTGGTTGATACGTGATGGCACGTCGAGGACGTTAGGAAGCCATTCCGTTTGTCCGCCCAACTCAATGGCAATGGAGGGTTAACAACACGTCTACGAATGGCGTCGCACCCCGGGAAATGACCGGAAGAAGCACCGCCTCCGGCCGATTCACCGTTCCGACACTCTTCGTTCATCTGGGATGCCCCGCGAAGTCAGCCCCGATGACGGGATGCCCCCTAGCGTCTGCCGGGTGGTGAAGCTCTCTGTTGTCGTGCCGTTCTACAACGTGCGGACATATGCCCCCGAAACCTTGCGCAGTCTGCAGGCGAATACGCGTGCCGACTTCGAATTCCTTCTTGTCGACGATTGTTCGTCGGACGGTACCGGCGAGATCCTGGACCGTGCGGAACGCGAACTCCCCGGCGCCAGGGTGATCAGACATGAGCGGAACGGAGGACTCGCCACCGCGCGCAACACCGGACTGGACGCCGCGACGGGTACGTACATCACCTATCTGGACGGCGACGACTGGGTGGCTCCCGGCTATTTCGAGCAGTTGCTCGCGGCCGCCGAGGAGCTGGACTGCGATTTCGTCCGTACCGACCATGTGCAGTTCACCGGGAAGTCCCGGGCGGTGCACCGGGTCCCGGTCGGCCGGCGCTCCACGCCGCTGAACCCCCGGGACGCGATCCTGCCCGCCGACCGGTCCACCTCGGTCGACTACGCCTACGCGTGGGCCGGGATCTACCACCGCCGGCTGGTCGACCGCGGGCTGCTGCACTTCACGGACGGGCTGCGCACCGCCGAGGACCGGCCCTGGATCTGGAAGCTGCACCGGGAGGCGGAGTCCTTCGCCGCGGTGAGCCTGCACGGGGTGTTCTACCGGCGCGGGGTCACCTCGTCGCTCACCCAGATCGGCGATGTCAGACAGCTCGACTTCATCCGCGCGTTCGACCAGGTGGTGGCGGAGACGGCCGCGGACCGGGACGCGGATCTGCTGCTGCCGAAGGCCGTACGGACGTACTGCGCGGTCATGGCCCACCACCTTGGCTCCATCGAGAGGTTCGAACCGCCCGTGGCACGTAAACTCCGCTCGCTCAGCGCCGCGGCCCTCAAGCGCATTCCGGCGCCGCTCCTCACGGAGACCCTGGACTCGATGGACACCGCGCGCGCCGCGCGGCTGCGCCGGGTCCGCCGCCGTCCGATCGCGCAGCGGGGACCGGAGGCAGCCTGATGAGCACGTCGGCCAAGGGCACCACACAGCTCTTCTTCGCCTGCACGCAGTACGCGGCGGCGACCGTCACGGCGGCGGTCCGCGCCGGGCTGTTCGGCCCGCGCGCGGAGCACCGCAGGATCCTCGTCATCAGCGACACCTCGTCCTCCCCCGAGCTGGGCACCGCGCTGGAGACCCTGCCGGGCTTCCGCCCGCTGCGGCCGGAGTACGACGAGATCCGGTCCTGGAACGACTTCGTACGGCCCTTCCACCCGGCCGGCTGGTCCCCGCGCGAGCAGGACGCCACCCTGTGGCAGCGGGCCGTCCGTGAGGCGTGGGGGCTGGGCGACGCTCCGGTGGAGATCGCCTGCGAGTCGATCCAGGCCAACCCGTCCCAGGCGGTCGCGACGATCTTCGGGGACAGCCCGGTCCATGTGTACGCGGACGGGCTGATGAGTTACGGGCCCACCAGGAGCAAGCTCGACCCGCTGATCGGCGGGCGCGTCGAGCGGCTGCTGCACCTGGATCTCGTACCGGGTCTGAAGCCGCTGCTGCTGACGGAGTTCGACGTCGAGCCGGAGATCATCCCGGACGAGACCTTCGTGAAGGTGCTCGCGGAGATCGCGGACGCCGAGAGCGCGGCGGGCACCGGCCTCGGTGGCGTCGCGGTCGGTGACGCCTCCGACGAGCCGCCCGCGCTCATCCTCGGCCAGTACCTCTCCGCGCTCGACATCCTCACCGTGGCGGAGGAGGAGGAACTGCATCTGGGGATGGTCAGGGGCGCGATCGCCCGGGGCCACCGCAACGTCGTCTTCAAGCCCCACCCCTCGGCGCCCGCGCAGTGGTCGCGGAAGCTGGAGGAGGAGGCCGCGTCGCTCGGCGCCACGCTGACGGTACGGTCGGGCCCCGTGCTGGCCGAGGTGCTGTACCAGCGGCTGCGCCCCGCCCTCGTCATCGCCTGCTTCTCCACGGCGCTGTTCACGGCGCACGCCTTCTACGGGCTGCCGGTAGCGCGCACGGGTACGGAACTGCTGCTGGAGCGGCTGGCCCCGTACCAGAACAGCAACCGGGTGCCGGTGACGATCGTGGACGCGCTGCTCCCGCCGCTGGAGGACGGCGCGGGCGCGGCGGGTACGGCCGCCGCCGGGGACACCGGCGCGGCGCAGGCCGGGAGCGCGCCGTACGAGCCGTACGAGCGGCTGTCGGAGCTGGTCGCGGCCGTCGGGTTCGCGATGCAGCCGCAGATCTACCGGAGTCTGCGCCCGGCCGCCGAGGGCTTCCTCTCCCGGCATCTGACCCCGCGCACCTCGGTCTACTTCAAACGCCGCAGGCTCGCGGTGCTGGCGCTGCCGGGCGGTGTGCCCACCCAGCTCGCCTTCATCCCGCGCAACGCGACGGTCCGCAGGGTCGCCCGGCACGCGCGCTCGTTCAAGAAGGCGGCCCTGGGCTGAGATCCCGGCAGGCCGGGTGAGGCGGAGCGTTGCGACGGAACGCGGCGCTCCGCCTCACGTGGTCCGTACGGAGCCCGTGTTCATCCATTCCACGACCGACGCATCGACGCAGGGACGAACGGAACCCCGGAATGACACAGACGACCCTGGCCAAAGCACCGGAGCCGGCGCCCGAGCCGGCGGGCGCCCCGGCCCCGGCCCCCGCCGCGCCCCCCGCGAAGGCGGACCGCCTGCGCGCCCTGGACGGCCTGCGGATCCTCGCCGCCCTGATGGTGTGCACCTTCCACTACGCGGGGAAGGGGCAGGTGGAACACGCCTGGGGCCAGTCCCCGAAGGAGCTCTTCCCCGATCTCTCGGCGGTCGCCACCTACGGTTCGCTGGGGGTGCAGCTCTTCTTCGTCATCAGCGGCTTCGTCATCTGCATGAGCAGTTGGGGCCGTTCGCTCGGTGACTTCTTCCGCTCCCGCGTCACCCGGCTCTACCCGGCCTACTGGGCGGCCATCGTCCTCGTCACCGCCGCGTGCGTGGCCCTGCCGTCGGTCATCGCTCCCCTGCGCCTCGACGAGGTGCTGGTGAACCTGACGATGCTCCAGCAGCCGATGGGGGTCGACCGGGTCCTCGGCGTGTGCTGGACGCTGTGGGTCGAGGCGCGCTTCTACCTGCTCTTCGCGCTCTTCGTGGTGTGGAAGGGCGTCACGTACCGCCGGGTCGTCATCTTCTGCTGCCTGTGGACGGTGGCCGGGGTCTTCGCCCGGGTCGCCGACAACCCGCTCACCGACGAACTGGTGATGCGCGACCACGCGCCGTTCTTCATCGGCGGCCTGGCGCTCTACCTGATCCACCGGTACGGCAGCGATCTTCTGCTCTGGTCGATCGTGGGCACCAGTTGGCTGCTCGGCCAGCGGTACTCGACGACCGCGCTGTGGGACCCGAACGCGACCAGCGTCTTCCAGGAGCGCTCCCCGTACGTGATCCTCCTCCTGGTCACCTTCGCGTTCGGCGCGGTGGCGGCGGTGGCCCTCGGCTGGCTGCGCTGGGCGAACTGGCGCTGGCTGACCTTCGCCGGGGCGCTCACGTACCCCTTCTACCTGATCCACGAACATCTGGGCTGGTTCGTGATCGCCGTCTACCACCGGAAGTTCGGGCTGGACGCGCGGCTGACGTTCGTCGCCACGGTCGTCTCGCTGCTCGTGGTCGCCTGGCTGATCCACCGGCTGGTGGAGAAGCCGGTCGGCCCGCGTATGAGGCGGCTGATGAAGCAGCAGGCGGAGCGGCTGCGTACGACCTGACGGACCCGCGCCGACGAGGGCGGCCGACCGCCCGGGGGGGGGGGGGGGCGGGGGGCGGGGGAGGGGGGGCCCGCGCGGGGCGTGCCTGGGGAGCGGCGGCGCTGGGGCGCGGCGCTGCG
>NZ_JBHZDA010000024.1:52001-59933 GCF_042755665.1 Streptomyces sp. NPDC059142 | reverse complement strand
GCCGCCGCCCTCTCGGTTCACCAGGCCCAGCGCTGCTCCGCGCCGCCGTTGCAGGTCCAGATGATGGCGGCGGTGCCGTTCGCCGTGGAGCCGCCGTTGTCGAGGGACAGGCACTTGCCGGACTTCACGTTCACGAGTTCGCCGCTGTTGTAGAGGACCCAGGACTGCTCGGGACCGCCGTTGCAGCTGTACTGGATCGCGGCCGTCCCGTTGGCGGTGGAGCCGCCGGCCGCCACCGAGAGACACTTCCCGCTCTTGAGGTTGAGCAGCCCGGCGCTGTCGAACGCCCAGTACTGCTCGTCGCCGCCGTTGCACGTGTACTGGATGGCGGCCGCGCCGTTGGCGGTGGATCCGCCCCCCGATATGGAGAGGCATTTACCGCTCTTCGCGTTGAGCAGCGTCGCGTACACGGCATTCTGGTCGGCGGATGCCGTACCCGTACCGGCGAATACGGCCGCGGTCGCCACTCCGACGGCGAAAACCCCACGCATGAGTGCGGTGCGCATGATGACCAGCCCCTTCAGGAATCCACTTCCGGATCATCCGGAACAACATCGGGATCCTGTCAGAGAATTCTGCGGAAATATCGGCCGTTTCCGGTCGCACCGGAAAAGGAACGCCCGGTGCGGCGCGGGCGGATTTCCCGTTGCGGCCCCCGGAACGGGAGGGAAAGAGGCTGGGCGGCTTTGGCCGGAACGGACGGCTCCGGGCGGCCCGGACCGCAGCCGCCCGCGCCGTGAGCGGCCGGATCCCGCCCCTCGCGGTGTCAGCGCGTGTCCGTCCGCTCACCCACGGGTGCCCGGAGTCGCCGGGCGCGCGTCCGGCGACAGCGTCTGCCCGATCCCCGCGACGACGACGGCGAGCCCCGCCTCGAAACCGGCGTCGTGGTCCCCGAAGATCTCCTCGCCGGCGGCGGCGGCCAGCGGATGGTCCGCCAGGCGTTCGGCGCGCGCGCCGAGGTCGTACCCCTCGGCGCCGGTGGCCGGGTCGGGGCCCATCGACTGCTCCTCGATGACATAGCCGATCGTGTACGTGTACGCGGTGAACCAGGCGCGGGCGGCACCGGGCGCCGTGAACCCCGCGTCGGTGAGGTTCCGCAGATTCGCCTCCATGGCGACCGCGTAACCGGTGTCCGTGAAGTGCGTGCCGCTGTAGACCTTCGCGCCGTCGCGGTAGCGCAGCAGATGGCCGCGGAGCGTGCGCATCGACCCGGTGACACCGGCCCGCCAGTCCGGCTCCGGGACGGCGGGCCGGTCGGCCGTGATCCGCCGCATCATCTCCGTCGCCATCTCGTCGAGCAGGGCCTGCTTGTCCTTGAAGTGCCAGTAGAGGGCGGGCGCCTTGACGTCCAGCTCCCCGGCGATGGCGCGCAGGGTCAGCCCTTCGAGACCCACGTCGTTCAGCAGGCGCAGCGCGGTGCGGGCGACCAGTGCGCGGTCGAGTCGTGTCGTAGCCACGGCGCTCACTCTGCCATGGAGCGACACTTGACACCTTAACGTCGTTAAGGGCACGCTCGGGGCATGGAACTTAACAGCGTTAAGGAAACGTTCGGAGAAGACGCCCGGGAAGCCGTTGCGGAGGCGGCGCCCGCCACGGCGGAGACCGAGGTCCTGATCGTCGGCGCCGGTCCGACCGGTCTCGCCCTCGCCGTCGACCTCTGCCGTCGCGGGGTCCGCGTCCGGGTGGTGGAGCGGTCGGCGGGGCTCTTCCCCGGCTCCCGGGGCAAGGGCCTCCAGCCCCGCACCCTGGAGGTGCTGGACGACCTCGGCGTCGCGGACGCGATCCGCGCGCACGGCGGTCCCGCGCCGGTCGGCATGGCCTGGCGGGACGGCGTACGCCTGGGCGAGCACCGGATGTTCGAGGAGAGCGAGCCGACGGAGGCGGAACCGTACGCGGGGGTGTGGCTCGTCCCGCAGTGGCGGACGCAGGAGATCCTGTACGCGCGCCTCGGAGAGCTGGGCGGGGAGGTCGCCTTCGGTACGGAGCTGACCGGGCTGACCCAGGACGCCGACGGGGTGACGGCGACGCTCCTCTCCCCGGGGGCGGGCGGACTGCGGCCCGCGACCACGCTCCGGGCCCGGTACGCGGTCGCCGCCGACGGGGGCCGCAGCACGGTGCGCGGTGCGCTCGGCATCGCCATGGCCGGCGAGAGCGTCGACACCGCGCCGTTCCTGGTCGCGGATCTCCGGATCCCCGCGCTGGACCGGCTGAACTGGCACGTCTTCCCGTCGTCCCCGGTCGGCGCCGGGGCCCTGGGCGCGCCGGGGAGGAGCGGTTCGTTCCTGGCCCTGTGCCCGCTCCCCGGCACCGACCACTTCCAGCTCACCGCCCGCCGCGAGGACGGCCCCGCCCCGGACACCTCGGAGGCGGCGGTACGCGCGCTCGTGGCGGCCGGCACGCACCTGGCCGCGTCCGAGGTCACCGAGGTCGTCTGGGCCTCGGAGTTCCGGGCGCGCACCGCCCTCGCCGACCGGTTCAGGGCCGGCCGGGTCTTCCTGGCGGGCGACGCGGCCCACCTCCACTCACCGGCGGGCGGCCAGGGTCTCAACACCAGCGTCCAGGACGCCTACAACCTGGGCTGGAAGCTCGGCCAGGTGGTGCGGGGCGGCGCCCCCGAGGCGCTGCTGGACACGTACGAGCAGGAGCGCCGGCCGGTCGCGGCGGACATGCTCGGCCTCTCGACCCGGATCCACCGCGGCGAGGCCCGGCGCGGCGCGGCCACCCGCCAACTCGGCCTGGGCTACCGGGGCGGCCCCCTCTCCACCGGCGCCGCCGGAGCCCTCACCGCGGGCGACCGCGCCCCGGACGGCCCCCTCCCGGACGGCAGCCGGATCTTCGACGCGCTGCGCGGCCCGCACTTCACCCTGCTGGCGGTGGGCACGGACGCCGAGGTGCCCGAGGCGGTCGCGCGGGCCGTACGGGTACGGCGGCTCGACGCGTACGCCCCGTACGGCAAGGGCCTCTTCCTGATCCGCCCCGACGGCCATGTCGGCTGGGCGGGCGAGGACCCGATCGGCCTGACGGAATGGCTGACGGAGGTGGGCCGCCCCTACACTCCAGACAGCGTCGCGTGACGCGGTGTGACGGTCGAGCCACAGGGAGTGCGCATGAAGGCGAGCAAGGGCGACCGGCTGGTCATGCACGGCAGGGTGGTCGGCAAGCACGACCGCGTCGTGGAGATCGTGGAGGTGCTGGGCCCGGAGGGCACGCCGCCGTTCCGGGTCCGCGCCGAGGACGGCCACGAGACCATCATGTCGCCGGGCCCGGACACCATGGTCGAGCACCGCGAGGGCAACGACTGACGGACCGCCACCGGGCCCGTCAGTGGGCGATGGTGTCGATCAGCTCCCGCGCGCCCTGGCGCAGCAGCGCGAGGGCGACGGACGCGCCGAGATCGGCCGGGCCGAGCAGCCCGGCCCACTCGTGGGCGTTGAGCACGGTCTTGCCGTCCGGGGTGAAGACGCAGGCGCGCAGCGAGAGATCGCCGTTGGGGCGGGCGGTGGCGTAGCCGGCGATGGGGCTGTTGCAGTGCCCCTGGAGGACATGCAGGAACATCCGCTCGGCCGTGATCTCGCGGTAGGTGTCCGGGTCGCCGAGGGCGCTGACCGCGTCGATGAGCGCCGTGTCGTCCTCACGGCACTGGAGGGCGAGGACCCCGGCGCCGATGGGCGGGCACATCGTCTCGGGCGACAGGATCTCGGTGATCACGTCGGTACGCCCGATCCGCTCCAGCCCGGCGGCGGCGAGGAGCAGCGCGTCGGCCTCCCCCGCGGCGAGCTTCTCCAGCCGCCGGTTGGCGTTGCCCCGGAACGGGACGCACACCAGGTGCGGGTGGGAGGCGGCGAGCTGGGCGATCCGCCGTACCGACGACGTACCGACCCGCGTCCCCTCGGGGAGCCGGTCGAGGGTCAGCCCGCCGGGGTGGATCAGGGCGTCGCGGATGTCGTCCCGCTTGAGGAACGCCGCGAACGTCGTCCCGGCGGGCAGCGGGCGGGCCGCCGGGACGTCCTTGACGCAGTGCACCGCGAGATCGGCCTCGCCCGCGAGCAGCGCGGCGTCGACCTCCTTGGTGAAGGCGCCCTTCCCCTCGACCAGGGAGAGGTCGCCCATCCACTTGTCCCCGGTGGTCTTGACGGGCACGACCTCGGTCACCGTGGCGGGGTACAGCGCCCCCAGTTCGGCCCGGACCCGTTCCACCTGGGCCAGGGCCATCGGCGAGTCGCGGGAGACGATACGGATCAGCTCAGGAGCGGACATGCCTCCACGATAGACCGCCCGCGGGGCGCCCCAGGACCGCCGTCGGGGGGACGCGGGGGCCCCGGGGCGCCGTCAGACGCTGCTCAGGGAGAGCTTCGCGGCGAAGCCCAGGAACATCGCCCCGGCCGCCGTCGTCATCCCCGCCGAGAGGCGCTTACGGCGTCGGAAGGTCGCCGCGAGGCGCGTGCCGCCGAATATCAGGGCCGAGAGGTAGAGCGCGCTGGCCGCGTTGGCGAGGAGGCCCAGCAGGACGAAGGAGAGCGCGGGGTGGGCGTAGCCGGGGTCGACGAACTGGACGAAGAAGGAGATGAAGAACAGGATCGCCTTCGGGTTGAGCAGACTGATCATCAGCGCCTTGCGGTACGGGCGCTCGGCCGCCGGGGCCGTCTCCCGCAGCTCGCCCTCGGCCGCCTCGTACCGTTCGTGCCGGGCGCGCCACATCGACCACGCGGCGCGCAGCATCCCGACGGCGAGCCAGGTCAGATAGCCGGCGCCCGCGTACTTCACGACGCCGAACAGCACGGCGTTCGCCTGGAGGAGCGAGGCGACCCCGGCCGCCGAGAGCACCATCAGGACCGTGTCACCGCACCAGACGCCCGCGGCGGCCGTGTAGCCCGCGCGTACCCCTCGGCGGGCCGCGACCGAGAGCACGTAGAGCGAGTTCGGACCCGGCAGGAGAACGATCAGGACGAGGCCGACGAGATAGGTCGGCAGATCAGTGACACCCAACATGTACCGGAGTGTCGCATACGAGTTCGATGCCACGCCGGGGGAATCCGGCTGCCGGACACCGCCCTCCCGGAGCGGCGCGGAACGTCAGTACGCGTCCACCGGAACGTACGTCCCCCACACCTCCCGCAGCGCGTCGCAGACCTCCCCCACCGTCGCCCGCGCCCGCAGCGCCGTCCGCATCGGGTGGAGCACGTTGGCCGTGCCCCCGGCCGCCTCCCGCAGCTCCGCGAGCGCCCCGGCGACCGCCGCCCCGTCCCGTTCCGCGCGCAGCCGCGCCAGCCGCGCCGCCTGCCGCGTCCCGGTCTCCGGGTCGAGCCGCAGGGGGGTGTACGGCTCCTCCTCGTCCACGGTGAACCGGTTCACGCCGACGACCACCCGCTCGCCGCTCTCCGTCTGCTGGGCGACGGCGTAGGCGGCGCGCTCGATCTCGCCCTTCTGGAAGCCGCGTTCGATGGCGCCGACCGCGCCGCCCAGCTCCTCGATCCGGGTCATCAGCGCGAGGGCCGCGGCCTCCACACCGTCCGTCAGCCGCTCGACGGCGTACGACCCGGCGAACGGGTCGACGGTCGCGGTGACGTCCGTCTCGTACGCCAGCACCTGCTGGGTACGGAGCGCGAGGCGCGCCGCCTTGTCGGAGGGGAGCGCCAGCGCCTCGTCGTAGGAGTTGGTGTGCAGCGACTGCGTGCCGCCGAGGACCGCGGCGAGGCCCTGGACCGCGACCCGGACGAGATTGGTCTCCGGCTGCTGCGCGGTGAGCTGCACGCCCGCCGTCTGGGTGTGGAAGCGCAGCATCAGCGACCTGGGGTCCCGCGCGCCGAACTCCTCCCACATGATCCGGGCCCAGATCCGGCGCGCGGCACGGAACTTGGCCACCTCTTCGAGGAGCGTCGTCCGCGCGACGAAGAAGAAGGAGAGCCGGGGCGCGAACTCGTCCACCTCCATGCCCGCCGCCAGCGCCGTCCGTACGTACGCGATGCCGTCGGCCAGCGTGAACGCGATCTCCTGCGCGGGCGTCGCCCCGGCCTCCGCCATGTGGTAGCCGGAGATCGAGATGGTGTTCCACTTCGGGATCTCGGCGCGGCAGTACCGGAAGAGGTCGGCGACCAGCCGCAGGGAGGGGCCCGGCGGGAAGATGTAGGTGCCGCGCGCGATGTACTCCTTCAGTACGTCGTTCTGGACGGTCCCCGTCAGCTCCCGCGCCGGAACGCCCTGTTCCTCCGCGACCAGTTGGTAGAGGAGCAGCAGCACGGCGGCGGGCGCGTTGATCGTCATCGAGGTGGAGACCTCGCCGAGCGGGATTCCGTCGAACAGGACCCGCATGTCGTCGATCGAGTCGATCGCGACACCGACCCTGCCGACCTCTCCGCGGGCCAGGGGCGCGTCGCTGTCGTACCCCATCTGTGTGGGCAGGTCGAAGGCGACGGAGAGCCCGGTGGTGCCGTGCGCGATGAGTTGCCGGTAGCGGGCGTTGGACTCGGCGGCGGTACCGAACCCGGCGTACTGCCGCATCGTCCACGGCCGGCCGGTGTACATCGTCGGGTGGACGCCCCGGGTGAAGGGGTACGCGCCGGGCTCGCCCAGTTTCTCGGCGGGGTCCCAGCCGGCCAGGGCGCCGGGCCCGTACAGCGGCTCGACGGGCACGCCGCTCTCGGTGCGTCTGACGCCCCGTCGCCCGCCGGGTCCGGGGGACGTTTCCGGCGCGGCGTTCGCCGTGTTCCGCGCCGGGCCGGGCGCGGGGTCCGCCGTCGGGTCCGTCATGGGCTGCCGCCTCCCGTCGCCGACCACCCGTCACCACGGACTGTAGCGGCGGCCGGTCGTCCGCGCGCCCCGGGAATTCGGGAGTTACGGGCACACGGGCGGTCCCGGCGCGGGATCATGTCACTCCGGTCACTCCGGTCCGGCAGCGCGCCGGGAACCGTCTTCTTTCTCTTCGGGGAGCCGCGAAGATGCTCACGACGTCCACCCTGTGCAGAGGGTTCGCCACGGCCGCCGTCCTGGCCGTGAGCGTGGGTTGTACGGTGCAGCCGGGCACGGGCGAGCCGGCGGGCGACGCCAAGGGCGGGGACCTGGGGGTGAGCATCGCCCCCCTGCCCGAGCGGACCACGGCCACACCCGCCCCGCCCGCGCCGGCCCCCACGACCGCGTCCGCCCGGCCCGCCACCGACCGGACCCCGGCCGCGGCGCCCATACCCACGACACCCGAGGCACCGCCGCCGAGCCCGAGCCCGAGCCCGACGCGGAGCGCGCCCAGGACGCTGATGACGACCGGCTCCGAGAGCGACCAGGTGCGCGAACTCCAGGCCCGGTTGGGCCAGATCGGTTACTTCGACCGCGCGCCCACCGGCTACTACGGCTCCCTCACCGCCACCGCGGTCGCCGCCTTCCAGAACAGGCGCGGGCTGCCCACGACCGGGGCGACGGACACCGTCACCTGGCAGCGCCTGCGCGGCATGACCCGCACCCCGACGGCCGACGAGCTGACCCCGCCCACCACCAAGCCGGTCGCCGCGCCCGATCCGCGCTGCATGAAGGGGCGGGTGATGTGCATCAGCAAGACGAGCAGCACGCTCTCCTGGATGGTCGACGGAAAGACGAAAGCGTCGATGGACGTGCGCTTCGGCTCGGAGTACACCCCCACCCGCGAGGGGACCTTCGAGGTCGGCTGGAAGTCCCGGCACCATGTCTCGACGCTGTACGACTCCCCGATGCCGTACGCGATGTTCTTCAGCGGCGGCCAGGCGGTGCACTACTCGGAGGACTTCGCGGCCCGCGGCTACTCGGGCGCCTCGCACGGCTGCGTCAACGTCCGGGACGAGAAGAAGATCGCCGCCCTCTACGCCGAGGTCAGGACCGGCGACAAGTTAGTCATATAATGTTGAGGAATATGATAAGTGGTGGGCGGGGGGTCAGGTTACAACCACACCCCAAAACAGAAGACGCACT
>NZ_JBHZDA010000024.1:0-51991 GCF_042755665.1 Streptomyces sp. NPDC059142 | reverse complement strand
CCGCACCCACCCGGACACGCGCCCCCCCCGACCCGCCCCCGCCCCCCCCGCCCCCCCCACCCCCCCCCCCCGCCCCGCCCGATGCGCCGAGCCGAAGGTACGGGGGGAACCCCGGCTCACTGCGCCGCCGATGACCAGTCGGCTCACTCTGTACTGCGCCAGGGCCCCCAAAAGTGTCACACCGGACGTCCCGGGACCGGAGAACAGCAGGTCAGGAGAGGTCTGCCGAGGACTCCCCCGGCGGCGTCGGCGCGACCGGTGAGACCGGCTCCGACGCGGTCGCCGAAGGCTGGGGCGTCCCGGGGTCCTCCGGGGTCCGGGTGGCCCCGGGGGCACCCGGCGCCTCCGGGGCCGGCGCCCCGTACGTGGGGGGCGCCATGGTCGGCCGGTTCGGCGGCGCGGGGGTGAGCTGCGGCTGCTCGTTCCCGCTCTGCCCGCCTTCGTCCTCCCCGCCGCCGTCCTCTCCGTGGCCGTCCTGGCCGCCGTCCTCTCCGTGGCCGTCGCGGTCCTTGCCGCCGCCGTCACGGTCCTTGCCGTAGCCGTTACGGTCCTTGCCACCGCCGTCACGGTCCTTGCCGCCGCTCCGCGATTCCCCGTCGAGCAACCGGTCGCAGTAGCGCTCCGTACCCCCCGGCTCGTCGGCCGCCGCGTCCAGCGCCTTTCTGCGGCCGGGGTCGATCGCACCGCTGCGGAAGTCGCGGCAGGCGTCGACGGTCGCCTGGTACCAGGCGCCGGACGCCGGGTCCGTGTGGGGAACGAACGGCGCGCGGGGGCCGTCCGCCGACCGGCCGGTGGCGTCCTCGTCCCCCTCGGCCTCGCCCCGTGCGTCGTCGCCCGTACCTCCGTCGCCGCCCCGCGCGGCATCCCCCGTCGGGCCGGGCGAGGAGGGGCCGACCGGCGCGCGACCGCCCGCGCCGTCCGCGCTCGGACGGTCCGAGGACGGCGCGGACCGGTCCTGGCCCCGGTCGGTGGAGCCGGACGACAGCGGCCGCGGGGAGGCGCCCGCCGAGACGGAGCTGGCCGGCCCGGGAACGGCCGCGCCGAAGAGCGAGGGCAGGACGGTGGCGCCCGCCACGACCGTGAACCCGCCCAGCGCGCAGCCGGCCACGGCGACCACCAGCCCCCGGCTCAGCGGACGGCCGCGCCACCGGGTCCCGGCGGCCTCGGGCGCCAGGGCGAGCCGTACCGTACCGAGCAGGTCCGTGGCGGCGTCCGGCGCGCCCGCCTGCCGGAAGGCGGCCAGGGCGGCGGCCTCACCGGGCAGTTCCTCATCGTTTGCGTACGTGACGGCGGACATGTCCCGCAGTGCCCCGGTGAGCCGTTCCTGCCGGGCCAGCGCCCGCGCGTCCGGCGCCTCGACAGGCTCACCGCGCAGCAGTCTCTCCGCCGCGTCCTTGTCGAGCCACGCGTCCCGCTCGTCGGCCATCACATGTCCTTCTGCGTCCGCAGGCGCGAATACGTCACACCTGGGGAAGCGGCGGCTCCCGGTCGTGGGCTGCGCTGCGGGGGTACGGCGGCCAGCTCCGCGCGGGGGCCGGAGCCGCCCGGAGCGCCGTCGGGGGTGCCGTCGGGGCCGGTGTCCGCCCCGCTGTCCGCGTCGAGGAGTTCGGCCAGCCGCTTGAGTCCGCGGTGGGCGGCCGTCCGTACCGCGCCCGGGCGCTTGCCCAGGGTCTTGGCGGCGGTCTTCGCGTCGAGCCCGACCACCACCCGCAACACCACGGCCTCGGCCTGGTCCTGCGGAAGCCGGGCGATCAGCTCCATCGTCCGGCCGGTCGCGAGGGCCTCCATGGCCTCGTCCGCCGTGTCCGAGTCGGCCGCCCTGCCGGTCAGCTCGGTCTCGTCGGCGCCGACGGCCGGGCGCCTGCCGCGCATCCGGAGATGGTCGAGGGCGCGGTTACGGGCGATCCGGGCCGCCCAGCCGCGGAACCGGTCGGCGTCGCCGGTGAACCGGCCGAGGTCGCGGGCGATCTGGAGCCATGCCTCGGAGGCCACGTCCTCGGCGTCCGGCTCGCCGACGAGTGTCCGTAGATAGCCCAACAGCCGCGGGTGCACCGCGCGGTACACAGTACGGAAGGCGTTCTCGTCCCCGTCCTGTGCCGCGAGCACCGCGGCGGTCAGCTCCGCGTCGTCCCCCAGCACTCCCACACCTGTCCTGAAATCGCGGCCGGTCACTGCCGCGCCGCCCCACGCGTTCCTGCACGCTACGGCCTTACCCGGTCCGCGTCCACGCCTAGTACAACCCGCAACAACTTGCTGGCGTTATGAGGTGTGACACAGAACGCCTCCGCGGCGCTGATAGGAGTACGGGGTCGTACCGCGGCTCCGGCGGACGGCGACCGGGGCCTCTCCTGTGGGGGGTGGCGGCCCCGGTCGTCCTCACGCTCCTCCGTTCCGGCCCCGGACGACGCCGTCGCCGGGAGCCCGACGACCGTCTTCAACGCGGCCCGCTCCGCCGGTACGTTCCGACGTGGTCCAGGATGAGACGGGTGACCTCGTCCGGCCGGTCGAGCTGGAGGAAGTGTCCGGCTCCCTGGAGGCGTTCGAAGCGCCACGGGCCGTCGACCCATTCGCCCGAGCGCGCCATCTGCTCCAGGCCGCTGTAGATGTCACCCGTCGGCCAGATACCGAGAACGGGTACCCGCACACGCGGGACGGGGGCCATCCGGCCGTGCACCGGGTGGACGTTCGCCTGGTAGAAGTTCAGCATGGCCTGGACGGCGCCGGGGCGTTCCAGGTCGCGGATCCAGGCGGCGCTCTCCGGATGGTTGCCCACCCACCAGCGGAAGGTGGACCATTCCCCGCCCTCGCCCTCGGCCTCACCGCGGAGCCACTCCTCGGCGTCGGGGAAGAGCAGCCGGAGCATGTACCAGGAGAGCTGCTTCTGCTCGTAGCCCGCCGCCTTCCGGGCGCCGGGATGGCCGATGGACAGAGCCACGTAGGAGGTCACCCGGTCCGGCCGACGGGCGGCCATCGCCCAGGTCGAGGCCGCTCCACGGTCGTGCCCGACGAGATGGAAGGTGTCGGCCCCCAGCGCGTCGGCGACGGCCCAGAGCCGCTCCTCGTCCTTCGCCACCGTGTAGTGCTCCACCCCGTCGGGCAGGTCCGAGTCGCCCTGGCCGAGCAGATCCGGTGCGATCACCCGCAGCCCCGCCCGGAGGAGTCCGGGTATCTGGCCGCGGTACACGGCGGACGAGTCCGGAATGCCGGGTACCAGCATGATGGTCTCCGGACCCGTGCCCGCTTCGAAGACGTTGAGGTGATGTCCGTCGACGGTGACGCCTCGGCGCGTCATTCCCGTCAGGCGCTGCGCTTCCGCAACCTGTGACCGACTCATGAGCCCGCCCTCTCTCCCGCTAAGTAACCAGTTGGTCATTAGCGACGCTAACACCGCTCCTCACTAATGACCAGACGTACACTGAGCCGGTGGACGAAGAACCCCGACCCAGCGATGGGCGCACCGGCAAGCGCCGCCGACGTGACCCGCAGGCCAGCCAGGAGGCGATCCTCGACGCGACGCGCGCGGAGTTGAACGAACGCGGGTACGGCCGCATGACCATCAGGGGCGTCGCGGCCCGGGCCGGGGTGACACACGGCCTGGTGATGCGTCATTTCGGCACGAAGGAAAAGCTGTTCCTGGCCGCCATTCCGGGGCCGCAGCGACTCGACGCGGCGCTCACCGGCGACCCCGCCACGCTGGCGGAACGGATCGCCCACGCGTACGTGGAGCGCATGGAGGCCGCGGACTCCGCCGACCCCTTCGTGGCCCTGATCCGGAGCGCCGCGGCCAACGACCCGACCGCCAACCGGCTGTACTCGGCGATGCAGGAGTACAGCACCGCGGCCTACCGCACCGTGCTGGAGGGCCCCGACGTCGACGCGCGCGTCGACCTGCTCGCGGCGGTACTCCTCGGCGTGACGTTCAGCCGGTACGTCGTCCGCGAAGGCGCCCTCGCCTCGATGGAGCCCTCGGTGCTGAGCGCCCACCTCGCCGGCCTGCTCCGGCCCCTCGTACAGCCCCGGCACGCCGGCCCGGCCGACGGCGATCCGCAGCCGTAGAGGACCCGGGGGCCGGAGCGCCGTGACGGACGCCCGCCCCGGGCGGCCCGGGGGTGGCGGCGTACGGCCGGGCAGGGCCGCCGTCGCCGGGTCAGTTCCGCGCCCTCGCCCGGCGCGAGACCACCGCGCGCAGCACCCGCTGGCCCTCGGTCGACAGGTCCATCGCCCGGCGCATCGCGCCCGCGTCGCCCGCCGGGTCGCCCAGGATCTCCAGGACCCGGATCTGGCGTCGCAGCTCACCGGCGACCAGCGGGCCGACGCCGTCGCCGCCCTCCGTGCCGTCCACCGCGTCGGCCACGGCCGCCTGGTCCTCCCTGCACCGCACCAGCCACGTGGCCGCGGCGGCGCTGCCGCTCTCGCCGACCGCGTCGAGCTTCTGGTGGATCTCCAGCGCGACGACGGAGCAGGTGTCGGCCCAGACCCGCAGCGGCTCGGCCTCCCACCGGGGCGGCGCGGAGCCGAGCATCGTCCGTACGAGCGCGAGGGTGACCCCCGCGCCGGAACCTCCCCCGGCCTCGGCGGCGGCCGACTCCGGCTCGGGCCCCGGCTCGGCGGCCATCGCCGCGTCCAGCGCGGCCCTGGCCTCCGCCAGCCGGTCCGGCCACTCCGCCGCGCCCGCGGCGACGCCCGCCCACAGCGGGCGCAGCACGTCGGGCTCCTCGGCCAGGGGTGGCAGGCACCGGTCGAGGCAGGCCAGACCGCTCGCGGCCAGGCCCCGCTCGTCCGCTTGCGCGATCAGTTTCACCAGACTCATGGACGTCTCCCGTCGCGGACGCAGTACTGACCAGTACTGCGCCAAAGATCCGGAAAACGTCACTCCGAGATCGCGCGTAGACCACCCATAGGCCGTGGAACGCCCATGCGTGCATCAACCATCTTTCAACGGCCCCGCCCGGCGGACCGGATGAACCTGTCATACGGATGGCCCGCACCGGTCCGGTGCGGGCCATCCGTATGACGTCTCAGACGCCGAGCTTGCCGGCGAGCGCCGTGAACCCGCTCCAGCTCAGGGTCGGCTTCTCCGGGTTCCACACCTTCTGCGCCACCGCCGCCAGCGGCAGCTTGATGCCCTGGGCGACCTGGGCCTCGGTCTGCGCGTTGGGGAAGTCGCCCCAGACCGCGAACATCCCGCCCTGGATCTGCTTCGAGTACCGCTCCGGCACGGGCTTCGTGCCGCGCAGGACCAGCGGGGTCCAGTCCTCGTAGATCCGCTTCCCGGTCGGGTAGACGAAGTCGTTCGGCTCGCCGAGCACGTAGTAGAGGTACTCGTCGTTGAAGTTGACGACCTTGCGTCCCTCACTCAGGTACGCGACGGGCTCGCGCGCCCCGATCTCCTTGCCCGTCCAGTACTGGACCTCCATGTCCGGGTCCGCCTTCACGATCCCGCCCTTGAAGAGGCCGTCGTTCCAGACCTTGAGCTTCTTGTCGTACGGGCCGAGCGCCTTGCCCCGGTCGTTCGTCCACGCCGTGGTCAGGTCCTGGATCCGCCCGTTCGGGCCGTACTTCCGGACGGCGAGCCGGGCCAGCTCCGGGTACGAGGCCTCCGGGTTCGCGACCACCAGCGCCTGGTACTCGTCCGCGCCGAGGTTCCACCACTGACCGGGGAAGAGCTGGGCGAACTCGCTCTGGAGGTCGTCCACGATCTTCGCGGCGGCCGGCTGGGAGATGTCGATCGCGCCCTGCGTCGGCTTCCCGTTGACGTTGCGGAGCTGGAGGGAGGGGTGCGGGCGCATCACGGCGCCGAGGTGTCCGGGCGAGTCGATCTCGGGGACGACGGTGATGTGCAGCCGGTCTGCGAGCGCCAGGATCCGGCGGACCTGGGCCTTGGTGAGGTGCTGCCGGGAGACGATCTCGGGGTGGGTCGTGGACTCGATCCGGAACCCCTGGTCGTCGGAGAAGTGCAGGCCGAGCTGGTTGAGCTTGAGATCGGCCATCTCGCGCAGCCGGTCCTCGATCCAGCCCGGCGTGTAGTACTTGCGGGCGATGTCGAGGTTGAGCCCGCGCTGCGGGCGGGCGGGGGCGTCCCGTACGACCCCCTCGGGCATCGTGCCGTCGGCGCGTATCGCCTGCTTGAGCGTGCGGGTGCCGTAGAAGACCCCGGCCTGGTCGGGCCCGGTGATCCGGACCTTGTTGTCACGGGCGGTGAGGGTGTACGACTCGGCGGCGCCGCTGCCGCTCGCGAGAGCCAGCTCGACATCGCCGGCCCGGGCGGCCACCGCGCCCCGGTAGGAGATCTTCAGCTCCTGGGAGAGCAGCTTCCCCTCGTCGGCCAGCCCCTCACTGCCCTTGGCTATGACGACGCCGCTGTCCGGGGCGGGTTTCCAGCCGGGGCCTCTGGCGGCCTCGTGCTTCCGTACCGAGGGTATGGACTGCGGCGCCTTCGAGAGCGGATAGGACCGTGTGGGTGAGGGCGTGGCCGCGGCGCTCGTGGTGGAGCGGCCCGTCGCGTTGTCCGGGGAGCCGGCGTCGCCGCTCCCGGAGTCGCAGCCCGCGACGGTGACGGCGGTGGCCAGGGCCACGGCCGCCGCTCCGGCGGCCCGGATACCCGGGGATGACCACATCACTCAAACCTCCTGTGTACGGATGTACGACATACGTGCGACACGATTACGGCGAAGGTCCCACGGCGACGTCCATTCCGCGCGCCGAAACTCTCCCATCCGGGTGAATTGCGCGCAGCCGCCGGACGTCTCGCTCAGGGCATCGATAACGTTTACGACGCATCCGCCCCTGCCGGCTCAACCATTTCGTGTGCGATGTACGTCTGTCTTTGTGCGGGTCACCTGTGCAGACCGTATGGACGGGTCGTGCAGGGCCGTTCCGGCGGTACGCACGCGTCGTCCGCACACGTCGTTCACGTGTGCCGTTCGCACCGACCGTCGGCACGGACCGTTCACACAGACCGTTCGTACCGACTGTCCGCCGTGATCGCTCGCACAGGTCGCCCGCGCCTGTCGTATCACCTGTCCGACCATCCGCTCGTCACATCACGCCATTTCCCCGGGCATGTGCCCCGGGACCTGGCCCGACCGTCGTCGTCCCGCCGCGTCCGAGGAGCCACCGCTGTCCCGCGCATCCGACGCCGGCCACTCGGACGGCCTGCCCCGTCCGGCAGGCCCGCCCCGTCCGACCGGCCTCACCCGCTTCAACGCCGCCCCTCCGGCCGCCGCCGAGGCCGCGCTGCTCACCTGCTGCGGCAGCCACCGCTGGGCCGAGCGGGTCGCCGCCCACCGCCCGTACCCCGATCTGGACTCGCTGCTCGCCGCCTCCGACGAGGCCGGTTACGACCTGCCGCTGCCCGATCTCACCGAGGCGCTGGCCGCCGAGTCCTCCGCCGTACCGCCGCAACCGGCCCCGCCCGCCGCGCGGACCGCGCTGCGCGCCGCGCACGCCGCGTACGAGAGCAGCTTCGGGCACGCCTTCGTGATCAGCCTCGACGACCGGCGGCCCGAGGAGCACCTGGACCACATACTGGCCGGTATCCACACCCGGCTCTCCCACGACCCCGACCTGGAGCGCTCCGTCTCCGCCGACGAGCTGCGGCGACTCGCCCGGGGCCGGATCGTCCGGCTGCTCTCCGGAGGGACCGGCCCGGCCGGGCGCGATACCGGGCCGCCGGATCCCCGTACCCCGGAATCCGGCGGAGTCCCGGGCCGTTCCGGCGGTAACGGGCGGAGCGATAGCCCGTCCGTGGCTGTTTGATTGCCTGTTTGATCACATCTATGGGACCCCACGCGAAGGAACCGACAAGTCGTCGCTACCATTGCCGGGGCCGGTGGACCGTACCCGGCCGGGCGCGACCGACACCACTGTGCTTGATTGAGTAGAAGATGGCGGCCGGCCCCGATCCCCGCTCCCGGAGGGCTTTTCCGTGCCGGCTGGAACGCTGTACCGCGGCCGGGAAGGAATGTGGTCGTGGGTGGCTCATCGAGTCACCGGCGTGCTCATCTTCTTCTTCCTGTTCGTACACGTGCTGGACACCGCTCTCGTCCGCGTCTCACCAGAGGCGTACGACGATGTCGTGGCGACCTACAAGACGCCGCTCGTGGCGCTGCTCGAATACGGCCTGGTGGCCGCGATCCTCTTCCACGCGCTCAACGGCCTGCGTGTCATCGCCGTGGACTTCTGGTCCAAGGGCCCCCGCTACCAGAAGCAGATGCTCTGGTCCGCCGTGGGCATCTGGGTCGTTCTGATGGTCGGCGCCCTCTACCCCGTGCTCGGCCACGCCGTACGCGAAGTCTTCGGGAGCTGAGAGTTCTGATGTCCACCGACACCACGCCCGCTTCCGCTTCCGCGATCAGTCCCGTCGAGGGCGAAAGCCTGTACGACGTGGATCACCCGGCTCCGCTCATCGAGCCGCCGCGCAAACGCACCGGCAAGACCCCCAAGTCGACCCGCGGCAACTTCGAGATGGCCGCGTGGCTCTTCATGCGCCTCTCCGGAGTCGTCCTCGTCGTCCTGGTCATCGGCCACCTGCTCATCCAGCTCGTACTGGACGGCGGCGTGTCCAAGATCGGCTTCGCCTTCGTGGCCGGCCGCTGGGCCTCCCCGTTCTGGCAGGTCTGGGATCTGCTGATGCTCTGGCTCGCCATGCTGCACGGCGCCAACGGCCTCCGCACGATCATCAACGACTACGCGGAGCGCACCAACACGCGCCTGTGGCTCAAGGGCCTGCTGTACACCGCCACGGTGTTCACCATCCTTCTGGGCTCGCTGGTGATCTTCACCTTCGACCCGAACATCCGCTAGAGCCGGGGCAGACGAGACCAATGAAGATCCACAAGTACGACACCGTCATCGTCGGCGCCGGCGGCGCCGGTATGCGCGCGGCCATCGAGTCGACCAAGCGCAGTCGCACGGCGGTGCTGACGAAGCTCTACCCGACCCGCTCCCACACGGGCGCGGCGCAGGGCGGCATGGCCGCCGCGCTCGCCAACGTGGAGGAGGACAACTGGGAGTGGCACACCTTCGACACGATCAAGGGCGGCGACTACCTGGTCGACCAGGACGCCGCCGAGATCCTGGCGAAGGAGGCCATCGACGCGGTCCTCGACCTGGAGAAGATGGGCCTGCCGTTCAACCGCACCCCGGACGGCACCATCGACCAGCGCCGCTTCGGCGGCCACTCCCGTAACCACGGCGAGGCGCCGGTCCGCCGGTCCTGCTACGCCGCGGACCGTACGGGCCACATGATCCTCCAGACGCTGTACCAGAACTGCGTCAAGGAGGGCGTGGAGTTCTTCAACGAGTTCTACGTCCTCGACCAGCTCCTCACCGAGGTCGACGGGGTCAAGAAGTCGGCGGGCGTCGTCGCGTACGAGCTGGCCACCGGCGAGATCCACGTCTTCCAGGCGAAGTCGGTCATCTACGCGTCCGGCGGCACCGGCAAGTTCTTCAAGGTGACCTCGAACGCGCACACCCTGACCGGTGACGGCCAGGCCGCGTGCTACCGCCGCGGGCTGCCGCTGGAGGACATGGAGTTCTTCCAGTTCCACCCGACGGGCATCTGGCGCATGGGCATCCTGCTGACGGAGGGCGCCCGCGGTGAGGGCGGCATCCTCCGCAACAAGGACGGCGAGCGCTTCATGGAGAAGTACGCGCCCGTCATGAAGGACCTCGCCTCGCGTGACGTCGTCTCGCGCTCCATCTACACGGAGATCCGCGAGGGCCGCGGCTGCGGTCCCGAGGGCGACCACGTCTACCTGGACCTCACGCACCTGCCGCCGGAGCAGCTCGACGCCAAGCTGCCCGACATCACGGAGTTCGCGCGGACCTACCTGGGCATCGAGCCGTACACGGACCCGATCCCGATCCAGCCGACCGCGCACTACGCCATGGGCGGCATCCCGACCAACGTCCAGGGCGAGGTCCTGCGCGACAACACCACGGTCGTCCCCGGGCTGTACGCGGCCGGCGAGGTGGCCTGTGTGTCGGTGCACGGCGCCAACCGCCTCGGCACCAACTCGCTGCTCGACATCAACGTCTTCGGCCGCAGGTCGGGCATCGCCGCGGCCGAGTACGCCGCGAAGAACGACTTCGTCGAGCTGCCCGAGGACCCGGCGTCGCTGGTCGAGGCCCAGGTCGAGCGGTTGCGCGCGTCCACGGGCAAGGAGCGGGTCGCCGCGCTGCGCCTGGAGCTCCAGGAGTGCATGGACGCCAACGTGATGGTGTTCCGCACCGAGCAGACGATCAAGACGGCCGTCGAGAAGATCGGCGAGCTGCGCGAGCGCTACCTGAACGTCTCCGTCCAGGACAAGGGCAAGCGGTTCAACACGGACCTGCTGGAGGCCATCGAGCTGGGCAACCTGCTCGACCTGGCCGAGGTGATGGCCGTCTCCGCGCTCGCCCGCAAGGAGTCCCGCGGCGGTCACTACCGCGAGGACTTCCCCAACCGTGACGACGTGAACTTCATGCGCCACACCATGGCGTACCGCGAGGTCGGCGACGACGGCAACGAGTCCATCCGTCTCGACTACAAGCCGGTCGTCCAGACCCGCTACCAGCCGATGGAGCGTAAGTACTGATGGCTACCCCGACCCTGGACAAGCTCAGCGCGCTGGAGGCGGACTCCACCTCCTCGCACCTCCTCGCGGTCACGTTCCGGATCCGCCGGTTCAACCCCGAGGTCTCCGCGGAGGCCGAGTGGCAGGACTTCCAGATCGACATCGATCCGAAGGAGCGTGTCCTCGACGCCCTCCACAAGATCAAGTGGGATGTCGACGGCACCCTGACGTTCCGGCGCTCGTGCGCGCACGGCATCTGCGGCTCCGACGCGATGCGGATCAACGGCCGTAACCGGCTGGCGTGCAAGACGCTGATCAAGGACATCATCTCGACGGACAAGTCCGGCGCGGTCACCAAGCCGGTCACCGTCGAGGCCATCAAGGGGCTGACGGTCCTCAAGGACCTCATCGTCGACATGGACCCGTTCTTCCAGGCGTACCGCGACGTGATGCCCTTCCTGGTCACCAGCGGCAACGAGCCGACGCGGGAGCGCCTCCAGTCCGCCGAGGACCGCGAGCGCTTCGACGACACCACCAAGTGCATCCTGTGCGCCGCGTGCACGTCGTCCTGCCCGGTGTTCTGGAACGACGGGCAGTACTTCGGCCCGGCCGCGATCGTCAACGCGCACCGTTTCATCTTCGACTCGCGTGACGAGGCGGGCGAGCAGCGCCTGGAGATCCTGAACGACAAGGACGGCGTGTGGCGTTGCCGCACCACGTTCAACTGCACGGACGCCTGCCCGCGCGGTATCGAGGTCACGAAGGCGATCCAGGAAGTCAAGCGCGCGCTGATCACGCGCCGCTTCTGACGCCGTCGCGATGTCACCCGGCCCGAAGCCCGTTCCCGTGCGCATGCCGTACGGGAACGGGCTTCCGGTGTGTCAGGATCGGTGCGAGGAAGCCGAGGAGGCCCCATCGGGCCTGGGGAAGCGGGGAATGAGATGAGCGAGCCGAATCCGTACACGGACGGTGAGTACACCTGGGGTCCGGCCCAGCAGTCCGGCTCCGGCGCCCCGGCGGACAAGCCAGGACCGTACACACCGGGGGCGCCGCAGTACGACTTCCCGCCGCCGACGCTCGCCGACGGCCAGTCGTTCACGCCCCCGGGATACGGCTTCCCCCCGCCGGCCCAGGGCTACCCCCCGGTCCCCATGAACGGTCCGGGCCCCGGCGGCGGCGCGCCGCTGCTGGCGATCGGGGACATCACGGTCACGGGCGACTCGATCATCACCCCTTCGGGCACATTGCCGCTGAAGGGCGCGGTCTGGAGCGCGACGGACCTGACCCGCACGGAGGAGAAGATCCCCACGCACGCCATCGTGCTGGCGATCGTCTTCGGCCTGCTCTGCCTGGTCGGCCTCCTCTTCCTCCTGATGAAGGAGAAGCGGACGACGGGCTTCGTCCAGGTCATGGTCGCCGGTGGCGGCAAGCACCACACGACGATGGTCCCGGCGGCGGGCCCGGAGTCCTTCCAGATGGTCATGGGGCAGATCAACTACGCCCGCTCCCTGAGCAACATGTGAGCATCCTCCCCCGGCTGCAGCGCCACGCTGTCGGCGTGGGGGTGCCGCCGGCCCGGCGGTGCCGCGGGGGTGCCGCCGGCCCGGCGGTGCTGACCCGGTGGTGTTTCACGGCGGGCGTGCGGTGCCGTAGAACGCCACCGGCCCGGCACGCCACCGCTACCCATCCCCCCTGGCCGCAGGCGACGGTTCGTAGTCCGGGCACCTCGGGCTGCCGCACTCGCACGGCGGCCACTTCAGCGCCGACCCGGGCGCCAGGTCGGCGCCGTCCACACCGGGAACACCTTTCCGCACCACGAGGACGCCGTCCGTCCCGAACGTGGCGATCAACAGGGAAAGGCGTCGCCGCGCCTCACTTCCCGCTCCGGCCGACCCGTCCGAGTCGTCCTCCCTCGTACCGATGACTTGCTCACACACAGGGATGTACCTTCCGTTACCAGTGCTCGCTTTCTGTACTCAAGCTTCGGCGTGCGCGAGCAGGTCCAACAGACGGGCAAGCTGGACGCTGATGGCTGTCCAGCGGACATTCGGGGGTTCACGTGACTGTCGAAAACGAAACCGAGGAGACGGCCGACCCTGCCATCTCCCCTCTCGCCCACTTCGGCGCCGAGGTACGGCTTGAGCGCGAGCGCCTGGGCATCACGCGCGAAGCCCTCGGTAAGGAGGCGTGCTGCGGTTACTCACTCGTGGCGAAGATCGAATCCGGAAAACGCGTACCGCCGCTGAACTTCGCGGAAGCGTGCGACCGGATGTTCCCGCACGCAGGCGGACGCTTCGTCAGGCTCTGGCCGCTCGCCTTGCGGTGGGCCTTTCCGCCGTGGTTCCGCAGGTATGTCGAACTGGAGTGGACTGCCACCTCGATCTCCATGTTCCATGCCCAACTGGTGCCGGGGCTCGTACAGACCGAGGCATACGCACGAGCCGTACTGCGAACGGGGCGCCCCGGTAACCTTGAGGACCTGGTGACAGCGCGGATGGAGCGACAGCGGATCCTCACACGCGAAGATCCGACCAAGCTGTGGATCATTCTGGACGAGGGCGTTCTCCGGCGCGCCATCGGCGGAAAACGCGTCATGAGTGAGCAACTTGAGCAGTTACGGACGCTGACGGAGACCCCACGTCATGTCATCCAGATCATCCCCAGGACCATCGCGGCATATCCCGGATCGGGCTCTCCGTTCGGCCTGTTGTCCTTCGACGAAGGCTCGGAAGTGGTGCATGTCGACGGCTTTCCCAAAGGCTATGTTCTGGCCGATCCGGACGATGTGACCACGGCTCGCGATACCTATGATCTGCTTAAGGCAATTGCTCTGCCGCCGGACGAGTCGGCCTCCAAGATCGGCTCCATTCTGAAGGAATGCCATTCATGACCGAGCCGATCCGCGTACCGGAACAGGCGTGGCGCAAGTCCAGCTACAGCGGCAGCAACGGCGGCGAATGCATCGAGGTCGCGGACGGCATCCCCCACACCGTCCCCGTCCGCGACTCCAAGACACCCGAAGGCCCCCACCTCACCTTCCCGCACCCCACCTTCGACGCCTTCGTCCACGCCGTACGCCAGGGCGAGATCAAGGCCCCCTGATCTCCCGTCCAGGACGAGTACACAGCCCGGAAGGAAACCTCGTCATGACCAAACCCGCCCCCATCCCTGAAAAGAACTGGCGGAGTTCATCCTTCAGCCAGAGCAACGGCGGCGAGTGCGTCGAAATCGCGGACGGCATCCCCCACACCGTCCCCGTCCGCGACTCCAAGACACCCGAAGGCCCCCACCTCACCTTCCCGCGCCCCACCTTCGACGCCTTCGTCCACGCCGTACGCCAGGGCGGGTTCGGACCCTCCTGACCGGGGTCACCCCGCCGGGGTCCCGACGTCCTGGGCCTCGTGGAAGCCCATGTGGCGGTTGAGGCCCGCGGTCATGCGCGTCACCGTGGTGCGGGGGAGGAAGCGGACCGGCCAGGTGGAGGCGCGGAAGAGGGGGCGGCCGGGGTACGAGGCCGTTCTGCCGCGGGCGAAGTCGTCCAGGGTCTTCGCGGCGACCCGCGTCGGGCTGTCGGTTCGCTTCGCGTCCATGACCGCGGTGGTGTGGTCGAAGAAGCCGGTGTCGGTCGCGCCGGGGTGGGCGGCCATGACGTGTACTCCCGTGCCCCGGAGTTCCGCGGTGAGCGCCTCGCTGAAGGAGAGGACGAACGCCTTCGTGGCGGCGTAACTCGCCTGGTAGGGCATCGGCTGGAACGCGGCCGTCGAGGCGACGTTGATGATCCCGCCCGAGCCGCGTTCGAGCATGCCCGCGCCGATGAGGCGGGTCATCAGCATCAGGCCGTTGACGTTGACGTCGACCGACCGCACCTGCTGCGCGAGGGGGCGGGTGAAGAAGGGGCCGACGGAACCCAGCCCCGCGTTGTTCACGAGCAGGTCCACGGCCACCCCCTGCCGGTGCAGCTCCTCGGCGACGGCCGTGGGGCCCGCCGGGTCCGAGAGGTCCGCGCCGATCACCCGGGTGTCGACGTGGTGTTCCGCGCGGATCTCGGAGGCGAGCCGTTCCAGCGCCGGGGCCGAGCGGGCCACGAGGACCAGATGCGCGCCGCGCCGGGCCAGCTCCTGCGCGTAGGCCCTCCCGAGCCCTTTGGAAGCTCCGGTGACCAGTGCGGTGGTACCTCGATAACGGTGCATGGGCGGGGGCCTTCCATGGGAGAGAGGGCACGGGAGCGCGACGGCGCGGCCGGGACGGGCAGAATGTGTGCAGCGTCAACAATCACTCAGGGAAGTGCACAGTGTCAACATCCGATCGACAGAGCTACCACCACGGCGACCTGCGCGCCGCCCTGCTGCGGTCCGCCCTGGATCTGCTGGACACCGACGGAGCGGACGCCCTGTCCCTGCGCGCCGTGGCCCGGCACGCGGGCGTCTCCCCCAACGCCCCGTACCGCCACTACCAGGACAAGGAGGCCCTGCTCGCGGCGCTGGCCACCCATGGCTTCACCGAACTCCGGGCGCGCTTCGAGGCCGCCACGGACGATCCGGGCGACCCGGCCGCCTCCCGCCCGGCGGACCTGGCGGACGCCCTGGCGCCGCTGGCGCGGGCCACCGTGCACTACGCCCTCGGCCATCCCGGCCTGTTCCACCTGATGTTCGGGCACCCCTGCGTCAGCCACGCCGAGGTGAGCGCCGCCTCCGACGCGGCGCAGACCGCCGTGACCACGCGTATCGCCGCCTTCGCCGCCCCCGAGGACCGCGAATCCCTCAAGATCGGCGTCTGGGCCCTCGTCCACGGGCTCAGCCTGCTGCTGCTCGACGGCCGGCTCGGGGACACCGCGCCCGAGCGGATCGACGCCCTGGTCGACACGGTGACGCGCACCATGATCGGCACCGGCCGGCCGTCGTGAGCGCGGGCCTCAGGCCGCCGCCATGGCCGCCGGTTCCGCCTCGTCCCGGTGGATCGGCGTACCCGATCCGGTGAGCGGCAGGCCCGTGCCGCCCCGCCGGGCCGCGACGATCTCCGCCGCGATGGACAGGGCGGTCTCCTCCGGCGTACGGGCGCCGAGGTCGAGCCCGATCGGCGAGTGCAGCCGGGCCAGCTCCCGCTCCCCCAGGCCCACTTCGCGCAGCCGCCGGTCACGGTCGTCGTGCGTGCGGCGTGAGCCCATCGCGCCGACGTACGCCACCGGCAGCCGCAGGGCCGTCTCCAGCAGGGGCACGTCGAACTTGGCGTCATGGGTGAGCACGCAGAGCACGGTGCGCGCGTCGGTCGGCGTGCCCCGCAGATAGCGGTGCGGCCAGTCGACCACGACCTCGTCCGCCTCGGGGAAGCGCGCCGGGGTGGCGAAGACCGGCCGGGCGTCGCACAGGGTCACCCGGTAGCCCAGGAACTTCCCCGCGCGGACGAGCGCCGCCGCGAAGTCCACCGCACCGAACACGATCATGCGCGGCGGCGGGACGCTCGACTCGACGAACAGGGTGAGGCCGCCGGGGCAGTGGGTCCCGTCCTCCGCGAGGTCGACCGTGCCGGTGCGGCCCGCCTCCAGCAGGGCGCGCGCCTCGGCCGCCGCCGTCCGGTCCAGTCGCGCGGCGCCGGCCAGCGTGCCCTCGTACGAACCGTCGGGGCGTACGAGCAGGGCCCGGCCCAGGCGGTCGGCCGGGCCCCGGACCACCCGGGCCAGGGCGGTCGCCCCGCCCCGGGCGGCGGACGCGAGCGCGGCGGCGGTCACCGCCCTGACGGGGGCCTGCGCGGTGACCGGGGCGACCAGGACCTCGACGGTTCCGCCGCAGGTCAGCCCGACCGCGAACGCGTCCTCGTCGCTGTAGCCGAACTCCTCGGTCACCGTACGGCCGTCCCCCAGCGCCTGGAGGCACAGGTCGTACACCGCCCCCTCCACACAGCCGCCGGAGACCGAACCGATCACCGTGCCGTCGCTGTCGACGGCGAGGGCGGCGCCGGGGCCGCGCGGCGCGCTGCCGCCGACGGCCACGACGGTGGCCACCGCGAAGTCCCGGCCTTCCGCCGTCCAGCGGTCCAGCTCCTCGGCGATGTCAAGCATCCGGCGCTCCACCGCCCGTCCGCAGCACCCGGTCGGGCCGGATGGGCAGGGCCCGTTGGCGTACGCCCGTCGCGTGCCAGACCGCGTTGGCGACGGCGGCCGCCGCGCCCACGATGCCGATCTCGCCGACGCCCTTGATCCCGACCGGGTCGTCCGGGTCGTGGTCGTCCACCCAGTCGGCCTCGACCCGCGCCACGTCCGCGTGCGCGGCGAAGTGGTAGCCGGCGAGGTCGGCGCCGACATGGGAGCCCAGGTTGCCGTCGCGGACGGCCTCCTCGTGCAGGGCCATGGAGATGCCCCAGATCATGCCGCCGACGAGCTGGTTGCGCGCCGTGAGCGGGTTGACGATACGGCCGGCCGCGAAGATGCCGAGCATGCGCCGCACCCGCACCTCGCCCGTCGCCACGTCCACGGCGACCTCGGCGAACTGCGCGCCGAAGGAGTGCCGTTCCCGGGGCGGCAGCGCGCCGACGGCGGCGGAGGTGTCCGAGCGGGCGGTGATGCCCTCGGGCGGTACGGTGCCGCCCAGGGCGAGCTGTTCCCGCAGGTCGCGCGCGGCGATGTTGACCGCCCACGCCCACGAGCGGGTGCCCATGGAGCCGCCCGCGATCATCGCCGGGCCGAAGTCGCTGTCGCCGATGCGCACCCGGACCCGGTCCGGCGCGGTGTCCAGGGCGTCGGCGGCGATCAGGGTGAGCGCGGTACGCGCGCCGGTGCCGATGTCGGCGGCGGCGATCCGCACGGTGAAGGTGCCGTCGGCCTCGGCGGTCACGGCCGCCGTGGAGGGCGCGGCCCCGGCGCCGAAGGAGGCCGCCGCGGTACCGGTGCCGAGCAGCCAGCGCCCGTCCCTGCGCACCCCGGGGCGCGGGTCCCGGTCGGCCCAGCCGAAGCGGCGGGCGCCCTCCTCGAAGCAGGCGACCAGATTGCGGCTGCCGAAGGGCAGTCCGGAGACGGGGCCCTGTTCGGGCTCGTTGCGCAGGCGCAGCTCGATCGGATCGACGCCGCACTTCTCGGCGAGTTCGTCGAGCGCCGCCTCCAGCGCGTACGAGCCCGGCGCCTCGCCCGGCGCGCGCATCCAGGTGGGGGTCGGCACGTCGAGGCGTACGACACGGTTGGCGGTGTGGTGGGCCTCGGCGTCGTACATCACCCGCGCCACCCCGGCGCTCGGCTCGACGAACTCGTGCACCGTGGAGGTGGCGCTCAGCGAGTCGTGCGCCAGGGCGCGCAGCCGGCCGTCCGTGTCGGCGCCCAGCCTGACCCGCTGGATCGTGGGGCTGCGGTAGCCCGCCAGCGTGAACATCTGACGGCGTGTCATGACGAGGCGGACCGGGCGCCGCAGGAGGGTCGCGGCCATCACCGCGCCCACCTGGTGCACGCGGACGCCCTTGCTGCCGAAGCCGCCGCCGATGTGCTCGGAGCGGACCCGGATCGAGGAGGCGTCGAGCGAGAACATCTGGGCCAGTTCGTTCTGGACCCAGGTGGTGCCCTGGTTGGAGTCGACGAGTTCGAGCCGGCCGCCGTCCCACCGGGCGGTCGCCGCGTGCGGCTCCATCGGGTTGTGGTGTTCCTCCGGCGTGGTGTACTCGGCGTCCAGGACGACGGCCGACCCGGCGAGCCGGGCTTCCAGGTCGCCCTTGGCGGTCACCGCCGGCATATGGCCCTCCGCCTCGTAGGCGTCCGGGTGGTTCCCGGTGAAGGCGACGTCGTGCGGCTCCTGTTCGTACCGTACGACCAGCGACTCCGCCGCCTCCCTGGCCTGTTCGGGCGTCTCGGCGACGACCAGCGCCACCGGCCAGCCCGCGTGCGGCACCCGGTCGTGCTGGAAGAGGGCGGCGGTGGGGTCGGGGCGGCCCAGCATGCCGGCGTAGTCGCTCTCCACCCGGGGGGCGTTGCCGTGGTGCAGGACGGTGAGGACGCCGGGCATGCGCAGGACGGGGCCGTCCTCGACGGAGCGGATCCGGCCGCGGGCGACGGTGGAGAGGACCAGCCAGCCGTGGGCGAGCCCCTCGAAGGCGATCTCGCCCGCGTAGCGGGCGGCTCCGGTGACCTTGTCCCGGCCCTCCACCCGGGTGTGCGCGGTGCCGACGGAGCGGAGCGCGGGCGCGGTCGTGGCCGCGGTGGTGGTGGTCATCGGGCGGCCTCCTCGGTGAGTTCGCCGAGCACGGCGACCACCAGGTTGCGCATCAGGGTCACCTTGTACGCGTTGCCGGGCAGCGGCCGGGCGGCGGCCAGTTCGGCGTCCGCGGCGGCGGCGAAGGTCACGGCGTCGGCGGGCGCGCCGGTGAGTACGCGTTCGGCGGCGGTGGCGCGCCAGGGCCGGGACGCGACCGCCCCGAGGGCGAGGCGTGCCTCCCGTACGACGCCGTCCCTGACGTCGAGCGCGGCGGCGACCGAGCCGATGGCGAACGCGTAACTGGCGCGCTCGCGCACCTTGCGGTAGCGCGCGTGCGCGGCCACCGGGCTGGCCGGCAGGGTCACGCCGGTGATCAGCGCGCCGGGCGGCAGGGCGGTCTCCCGGTGCGGGGTGTCGCCCACGGGCAGGTAGAACGCGCCGATCGGGATCTCGCCGGGCCCGTCGGCGCTCTCGTACGAGACGGTCGCGTCGAAGGCGGTCAGCGCCACGCCCAGGTCCGAGGGGTGTACGGCCACGCAGTGGTCGGAGGCGCCGAGGACGGCGTGGTTATGGTGCTCGCCGGTGACGGCGGGACAGCCGCTGCCGGGGTCGCGCTTGTTGCACGGTTTGGTGATGTCGGTGAAGTAGCCGCAGCGGGTGCGCTGGAGCAGATTGCCGCCGACCGTGGCCATGTTGCGGAGCTGCCCCGAGGCCCCGGCGAGCACGGCCTGCGCCAGCGCCGGGTAGCGGCGCCGGACCTCGGGGTGGGCGGCAAGATCGCTGTTGGTGACGGTCGCGCCGACGCGCAGCCCGCCGTCCGGCGTCGACTCGATGTGGTCCAGGGGCAGTTCGCGGATGTCGACGAGGCGGCCGGGCCGCTCCACGCCGGTCTTCATCAGGTCGACGAGGTTGGTGCCGCCGCCGACGAACCGGGCGTCCGGGTCGGCGTCGAGCAGGGCGACCGCGCCGACGACGTCGTGCGCGCGCCGGTAACCGAACTCCCTCATGCGGCGGCCTCCTCGCGGGTCGCGGCGGGCGCGTCGCCCTCGGCGGCGCGGGCGACCGCCCGGACGATCGACACGTACGCACCGCAGCGGCACAGGTTGCCGCTCATCCGCTCGCGGATCTCCTCGGGCGTCAGCGGTGGCGGTCCCGCCTCGGGGCGGACATCGCCGGTGGCGGCGCTCGGCCAGCCCGCGGCGTGCTCCTCGATCACGGCGATGGCCGAACAGATCTGGCCCGGTGTGCAGTAGCCGCACTGGTAGCCGTCCAGATCGAGGAACGCCTGCTGCACGGGGTGCAGCCGGTCGCCGTCGGCGACCCCTTCGATGGTGGTGATCTCACGGCCTTCGGCGGCCACCGCGAGCTGTAAGCAGGAGACGGCCCGGCGGCCGTCGATCAGTACCGTGCAGGCACCGCACTGTCCCTGGTCGCAGCCCTTCTTGGTGCCGGTCAGATCGAGGCGCTCGCGCAGCGCGTCGAGCAGGGTGGTGCGGTGGTCGACGGAGAGCGCGTGCTTCTCTCCGTTGATGTTCAGCGTGACGGCGCTCTGCGTCGGGGTGGGGGGTGGGGGCGGGGCCACGATCAGCCTTCTTTCGCATGTCCGGGGCGCGTCGGCGGTACGGTCCGGCGCGTGTGAACCTGGGAGGGGTGGCGCTGTACGGGGCGGTGCCGGCTTGTCATGATGCGGACACGGGCGAAGCTTCCCGGGGCGGTCGTCACCGGCCAGGATCGGATCCGCCCTTGGGCCGGACCCAAACGGACAACTGTCCATTACTGGAGAACGTAGCGGACAGTTGTCCGCTCAGCAAGGCCGGTTTTCGGACCCGGGCCCAGGAGGAGGACGAGTGCGGCAGAAGAAGGATCCGCCTCTGCGCTCGGATGCGCAGCGCAACCGCGAGCGCATCCTGGAAGTGGCCCTGACCGAACTGACGCGTTGCGCGGAGGTTCCGTTGAGCCTGATCGCCAAGAAGGCGTGCGTCGGGCAGGGCACGTTCTACCGCAACTTCCCCAACCGCGAGTCCCTGGTCCTGGAGATCTACCGTCACGAGATGCAGCAGGTCGCCGACTCCGCGGCCGACCTGCTCCGGTGCCGGGAGCCTGACCTCGCCCTGCGGGAGTGGATGGACCACCTCGCCCGGTTCGCCATGGCCAAGGCCGGTCTCGCGGACGCCCTCCGCCAGGCCACCAGCGCCCCGGGGAGCCCGGGGAAACCGGCCCCCACCCCCGTCACCGACGCGGCCGAGTCCCTGCTCCGGGCCGGCGAGAAGGCCGGCACCATCCGACCGGGCGTGACCGGTGAGGACTTCATGCTGCTCATCGCCGGCCTCTGGATGATCGACCCGGACGGCACCTGGCAGCCGCAGGCCACCCGGCTCCTGGACCTCGTCATGGCCGGCCTGCGGACGGGAGCGGCCTCCCCGGGCTCTGCGTCCTGATCCCACCGGTCCCGGTCCCGACCCCAGGGACCCGGCCCCGCCCCGGAGGACCCGTCCCAGGGGCCCCGTCCCGGAGGACCTGCCCCAGGCGCCCCGCCCCGACCTCGCCGAACGGGCGCCGATCGGCCGTGATCACCGGGAACACCGCCTTCCTCTAGGCTCAGGCACCGTGAAGGACGAGAAGGATCAGAAGGACGCCAAGGCCCCCGCCACCCCCAAGAGCGAGCAGACCCGCACGCTCATCCTGGAGACCGCGCTGCGGCTCTTCCGGGAGCGCGGTTACGACCGGACGACCATGCGGGCCATCGCCCAGGAGGCCGGGGTCTCCGTGGGGAACGCGTACTACTACTTCTCCTCCAAGGAACATCTCGTCCAGGGCTTCTACGACCGGATCGCCACCGAACACCGCGCGGCGGTCCGGCCCGTGCTCGGCCGGGAGACCGCTCTGGAGGCACGCCTCGCCGGGGTGCTGACCGCGTGGCTGGAGATCGCGGAGCCGTACCACGAGTTCGCCGCCCAGTTCTTCAAGAACGCCGCCGACCCGGACAGCCCGCTGAGCCCCTTCTCTCCCGAGTCGGAGCCCACCCGGGAGGCCGCCATCTCCGTGCACCGGGAGGTGCTGGCCGGCTCCACCACCAAGGTCGACCCCGAACTGGCGCCCGGACTGCCCGAGTTGATGTGGCTGGCCCAGATGGGGCTGGTCCTGTACTGGGTCTACGACCGCTCGGAGGGCAGCGAACGCACCCACCGTCTCGCCCTGCGCGGCGCACGGCTGGTCGCACGGAGCGCCGCACTTTCCCGCTTCCGGGTGCTCCGGCCGCTCGTACGGGAGGTCCACGAGCTGTTCACGGACTTCCTGCCGGGCATGGCCCAGGTGGCCGCCGCCCGGCAGCGGAACGGCGGCGGGGGCGGCGGCAGGAACGGCGGCAGCGGCGACCGCGGGCAGGGGAAGGAGAGCTGAGGCGGGCGGCGGGCGGTCAGAGCCGGCCCAGCCGCCACAGCCGCCAGATGCCCGTACCGTCCGAGAGGTACTCCGAGCCCGTCACGTCCTCGCCGCTCAGGACGTAGTCCTTCTTCTGCCAGAGCGGCACGATCGGCACGTCCTCGGCCACCGTGCGCTGCAAGGACTTGAAGTCCTCCGCGGCGCGCCCGCGTTCGGCGTACTGCTGCGTCGAGCGGATCAGTTCGTCGACCCGGTCGTCCCGGTAGCCGTTGTGCAGGATCGAACCGCGGCCGATCAGCGGCTGGATGAAGTTGTCGGGGTCGGGGAAGTCCGGCACCCAGCCGATGGTGTACGCGTCGAACTCGCCCTTGGAGTAGCCCTTCTGGAACTCCGTCCACTCCTTCTCGACGACCTTCACCTTGAAGAGTCCGGTCGCTTCGAGCTGGCGGCGCAGCTCGGCCGCCTCCGGCGCCGCCGCGCCGCCCTGCGCGTGTCCGAGCGTGAGGCTCACCGGTATCTGCACGTCCGCGTCGTCCTCCAGGAGGGCGCGGGCGCGCGCGGTGTCCGGCTCCGGATAGGCGTCGAAGAACGGGGTGCCGTGGGAGGTGATGCCCTGGGGGATCAGCGAGTAGAGCGGTTCGACCGTCGACTCGTACACGCCGGAGACGATCCGGGGCCGGTCGACGACGGTGGCGATCGCCCGGCGCACCGCCGGGTCGGCCATCGGCGATCCGGACCGCGTGTTGAGGACGAGGTTGCGGATGGCGGCGCTGTCCGACTCGGTGACCCGTACACCGTCCGCGCCGCCGTCCAGCCCGGCGATCACCGACGGCGGGAGCTGGCGGTGGGTGACCTCGACCGTACGGGCCCGCCAGGCGTCGGCGAGCGCGTCGGAGGTCTTGAAGTACTCGATGTCGACCGGGCCGCCGGTCTCCTCGATCGCGCCCCGGTAGTCGGGGTTGGGCTCCAGGTGGGCGGAGGAGCCCGGCAGGTACTGGTCGAGGAGGTACGGGCCCGAGCCGCCGACCTTGTCACCGGTGAGCAGCGCGTCCGCCGGGTACTGGGTGCGGTCGACGATCGCACCGGCTCCGGTGGCCACCTTGAGCGGGAACGTCGCGTCGCGCGAGCGGAGCCGGAAGGTGACCGTCAGCCCGTCCGCCACCACCGACTCGAGCGTGGCGAACAGGGGCGCGGGCCCGGCGTCCGCCTTGATGGCCAGGACGCGGTCGAAGGAGTACTTGACGTCCTCCGCGGTCAGCCTCGCGCCGCTGGGGAAGCGGATGTCGTCCCGCAACTCACAGCGGTAGGTGGTGAGTTCCGAACCGACGAAGCCGCACGAGCGGGCCGCGTCCGGTACGGGCGTGCTCGACGCCGGCTTGAACGTCAGCAGCGACTGGTAGATGTTGCTGAACAGCGCCCAGGAGCCCGCGTCGTACGCGCCGGCGGGATCGAGCGACGAGACGACGTCCGTCGTGCCGACGGTGATCGGTTTCTCCTCCGCCCGGTTGGACGGCAGGAGCTGCCAGCCGCCCACCCCCGCGACCACCAGTACCAGACATGTGATGAGTATCCGCGCACGGACCGACCGCATCGTTGTGCCCCTCTGTCACGCCCACCCCTGACCGTGATGGCGCTCACCCAACCACAAAGGTCTCCACCTGTGGAAGAGAAAAGGGGGCTCTCCCGGGCAACAGTCACGTTAAGCCGGGAACACTCGTGAGTAGGGTGCGCGGGAAGGGCCCACGGGGCCCCCGCAGGGGCCCCGTGCGGGGTCATGCCTGGCGCGAGGCCAGCTCCACGACGGTGATGTCGGAGGGCGCCCCGACCCGTACGGGAGGCCCCCAGGCGCCCGCGCCGCGCGACACGTAGAGCTGGGTGTCCTGGTACCGCTCCAGCCCGGCGACGGTGGGGTTGGCGAACCCCGCGAGAAGGTTGCCGGGCCAGAGCTGGCCGCCGTGGGTGTGGCCGGAGAGCTGGAGGTCGACGCCGTGGCGTACGGCGTCGTGGATGACGACGGGCTGGTGCGCGAGGAGCACGGAGGCCCTGGCCGGGTCGCGGTCCCCGAGCGCCTTCACGAAGTCGGGGCCCTCGCCCTCGCTCTCGCCCGCGATGTCGTTGACCCCGGCGAGATCGAATCCGGCGATCTCGACGCGCTCGTTCTCCAGGGGGCGCAGCCCCAGTTCGCGTACGTGGTCGACCCATTCGGCGGCGCCCGAGAAGTACTCGTGGTTCCCGGTCACGAAGAAGGAGCCGTGCGGCGCCTCCAGACCGGAGAGGGGTTCGGCGGCGGAGCCGAGGTTGCGGACGGTGCCGTCGACCAGGTCACCGACGACGGCGATCAGGTCGGGCCGGGTGGAGTTGATCGTACGGACGATGCGCCGGGTGTGGGCGCTGCCGAGGATCGGGCCGAGGTGGATGTCGCTGACGACGGCGATACGGAAGCCGTGGGCGGCGCGCGGCAGCTTGGCCAGCGGGACGGTGACGCGCTTGACAGAGGGGCCGCGCAGGACGCCGTAGGTGCCGTACCCGACGGTGGCGAGCGCGGCGGTGGCGGCGGCGCCGCCGACGGCACGCGAGACGAACAGCCGGCGGGAGGGGCCGGAGGGCGCGGGGGTGGCGGGCTGCGGGGCGGGCACGGCCGGGGTCCCGGACCCGGTGGCGGTCTCCGTCCCGGTGCGGGCGCCGGTGGCGCCCGCCGCGTCGGTCGCGGGCTTCGCCCCGGTGCGGGCGCCGGTGGCGTCGGTCGCGGGCTCGGTGGCGGTCTTCGTCGCCGTCCCGGCCGCGGACCGGGTCTTCGCGTCCCGGTCCGTACGCGCGGGCGCCTGCTCCGTCCGCTCCGTCTTCCCCTTCGCCGTGGCGCCCGCCTCCGGGGCCCCGGTGTCGCGTGGCCCCGTCGGAGTAGTCGGCTCCGCCGTCTTTCCCGCCGGATCCACCGCTCCCGCCGCGTCCCCGCGCGCCAGGTAGCGCCGCAGCAGCGGGCGTACCGCCTCGGCCACCACCAGCGCCAGCACCAGGTAGAGCAGCGTCGCCAGCCACAGGAACCCCGGCCAGGCCAGGATCTGCTGGAGCAGGAAGGGCGCTCCCGAACGGCTCGAACTCAGGGCGCCGACGGAGAGGAGAGGCAGCAGAATGATCGCAACCGTTCCCAGCCTGCGGGCGGGCCCGGGCGCCGACGTCGTGTCGCGCACCAGTCGCCGCCACACGTACCAGTGCGCCGAGACCAGCACCGCGACGACCGCGAGCACCGCCAGAACGACCACGACAACCACGAAGAACGCTCCCCCTAAGCCTGTTGTTCGGGCTGTTCGCGCCGGAGTGCGCGGACGCCACGGAACCCGATCACGCCGATCGCCGTCCCCAGAAGAAAGGACACGACGGCGAGCGTCAGGTGCACCCAGAAATACCCCGTGGGGGCACCGGCGTCGTCGAAGGCGAGTCCGCTGCCGTCCTGCCAGAGATTTTTCACGAAAGTGATCCAGATGAACCAGCTCCAGACCCCGAACACGAGCAGGAACCAGGACACGGGGCGGCTGAGCTTCATGGATTCAGTATCGCCGCCGTCCTCCGGGCGGCGGCAGCGGGGTCCAGGAGATCCGCCGGTGTCCGCGTCCATGGCCGATGCAGGTACGTTCTCGGTCGTGCCCGCTCTGAAAAAGACCGCCGTGACGGTCCTCGCCGCCGCTCTGCTGCCCGTGATAGCCGCCCTGCCCGCCGTCGCGGCCACCGCGGCGCCCGGGACACCCGAGGCGCCCACGGCCTCCGCCGACAGCGCCGCCGACGCGCCCGACAAGAAGCAGCCCAAGCCGCCCGCCTCGATGTCGACGGTCGGCGGGACGCTGCTCGGGAAGGCGGGGACACAGGTGCACCTGGGCGCGGGCGTGCCCGTGCTGCCGAAGAAGCTGAGCGGCCGGTCCTGGATCGTCGCGGACGCCGAGTCCGGTGACATCCTGGCGTCGCACAACGCGCACTGGCGGCTGCCGCCCGCCTCCACGCTCAAGATGCTCTTCGCGGACACCCTGCTGCCGAAGCTGCCCGCGACGGAGCAGTACAAGGTCACCAACGCCGACCTCGCGGGGGTGGGCGCCGGCAGCAGTCTGGTCGGGGTGAAGGAAAACCTCACCTACTCGGTCCACGATCTGTGGCTCGGCGTCTTCCTGCGCTCGGGCAACGACGCCGTCCATGTGCTCTCCGCCATGAACGGCGGGGTGGAGAAGACCGTCGGGGAGATGCAGGCGCAGGCCGACGAGTTGCAGGCGCTGGACACGCATGTGGTCACGCCCGACGGCTACGACGAGAAGGGCCAGGTCTCCAGCGCGTACGACCTCACGCTGATCGCCCGCTCCGGCCTCCAGAAGAAGGAGTTCCGGGAGTACAGCTCGACGCAGTCGGCCAAGTTCCCCGGCGAGTTCTCCAAGCCCAAGGAGGGCGAGAAGAAGGAGGGCTTCAAGCCCGTACGGGAGAACTTCGAGATCCAGAACACCAACCGGCTGCTGACCGGCGCCAACGGGGTGGCCCAGTACCGGGGCATCGCCGGGGTGAAGAACGGCAGCACCACGCACGCGGGGAACACCTTCACCGGTGTCGCCGAGCGCGACGGCAAGAAGCTGCTGGTCACGGTCATGAACCCGTCGTCCACGGAGGCCCACGCGGTCTACCAGGAGACGGCGCGGCTGCTGGACTGGGGGTTCGCGGCGAGCGGCAAGGTGAAGCCGGTGGGCGTGCTGGTGCCGCCGAAGTCCGCCCGTACGAGCCCGTCCCCCGAGCCCACCCAGGTCGGGGCGGACACGGGCGGCGGCCACGCCTCCACCGTGGCGGCGGCGAACAGCGGTACGGGCGGTGCCGGGGTGGCGCTCGGCATCACGGGCGGGGCGCTGGTCCTGCTGGCCGGTACGGGGTACCTGGTCAACCGGCGCTGGCCGCTGCCCGACCTGGTCCGGCGGCGTCCGCGCGGGTAGCACCGCCGTACGCCGCGTCCGTGTCGTCCCCACCGCCGTCCCCGTCCCCGTCGTCGTGGTCCTCCTCCGGCTTGCTCCGCGTCGCCGTCCAGGCGGCGCAGAACAGCAGCAGCTTCGCCGTGAAGTTGATCCAGAGCAGCAGCGCCACCGGCACCCCGAACGCGCCGTACATGCTCTTCGTCGCCACGCCCCTCATGTAGCCGCCGAGCAGCAGCTTCAGCAGTTCGAAGCCGACGGCTCCGATCAGCGCGGCGACGACGAGGCGGCGGCGCGGCGGGTGGACGCGGGGCAGCAGCGTCAGGACGTACAGGAGCAGCAGGAAGTCGGCGACCACCGCGACCAGGAGGGCGGCGGCCTGGAGCAGTACGCCGCCCGCCCCGCCCTCGGGGATTCCCAGCTTGTCCGCGCTCCAGCCCACCGCCGTCGAGCCGAGCCCCGAGGCCGCCAGTGAGGCGAGACCGACCGCGCCGAGCCCCAGCAGCACCACGCCGTCCTTCCCCTTGAGCAGGAAGGGGTTGCCGTCCTGCGGGTCCTCCAGCTCCCAGACGGCCCGCAGGCACTCCCGCATCGAGCCGATCCAGCCGATGCCGGTGAAGAGCAGCAGCGCCCCGGCCACCAGCCCGACCGTGCCCGCGTTGGCGACGAGGGCGTTGAGGTCGAGCTGCTGCGAGATGCCGGGGACCTGCTTGGCGATGCTGTCCTGGATCCGGTCGAGCTGCCCCTGGCTGAGCAGGACGGCGCCGATGGCCGCGCCCACGGTGATCAGCGGGAAGAGCGCGAGGAAGCTGATGAACGTGATGGCCGCGGCGAGTCGCGCCCAGTGGACCCGGTCGAGCCTCTCGTACGAGCGCCAGGCGTGGGTCCGCATCAGCCGCGCCACGACCGGACCGATGACAGGGAGGTTTTTCAGCCAGTCCATGAGGAGGTGTCTACCCCCATTCATACGAGTATCCCTGCGGGCATCGCGACAAGAGCGCGCAAGAGTGAGATATGGGGTGATCCTGGCGATACGGTCGCGTGCATGCGCTCACCGATGAAGGACGCCCCCGGCACCTCGCCCGCCTCCGGTATCCCGCGGTCCCTGCTCGTTCTCGGCGGCACGTCGGAGATCGGGCTGGCCACCGCGCGCCGGCTGATCGTCCGCGGCACCCGTACGGTCTGGCTGGCGGGCCGCTCCTCCCCCGCGCTGGAGGCAGCGGCGGCGGGGCTGCGGGCGGCGGGCCCCGCGGACGTCCGTACCGCCGTGTTCGACGCCCTGGACCCCGGCCTGCACGCGGAGGCGCTGGGGAAGGTCTTCGCGGAGGGCCCGGTCGATCTGGTGCTGCTCGCCTTCGGCGTCGCCGGCGACCAGGCACGGGACGAGGCGGATCCCCCGGCGGCGGCGCGGGTGGCGCAGACGAACTACACGGGCGGGGTCTCCGCCGGGCTGGTCTGCGCGGCGGCGCTCCAGGCACAGGGGCACGGCGCGCTGGTGGTGCTCTCGTCGGTGGCCGCGGAGCGGGCCCGGCGCGCCGACTTCATCTTCGGGTCGAGCAAGGCGGGCCTCGACGCGTTCACGCAGGGGCTGGGGGACGCGATGCAGGGCACGGGGGTGCGGGTCATGGTCGTCCGGCCCGGTTTCGTACGCCCCTGGACACCGGTGCGGCGCGGGCAGCTCCCGCCGGCCGGGGCGCAGGCGCCGACGGCTCTGACGCTGGCGACGACGCCCGCGGAGGTGGCGGTGGCCGTCGAGGCGGGGCTGCGGCGGGGCGCGGAGACGGTGTGGGTGCCGGGGGCGCTGCGGGTGCTGGCGACGGCGCTGCGGGTGCTGCCGCGCACGCTCTTCCGCAGGCTGCCCATCTGAGGCTCCCGAGGGGCGGGGTCAGGGGCTCAGGGAGGCCGGGCGGTCGGCGGGGGTGGACTGGGAGGGCACCGGCGAGGTCTCCGTACCGCCGCCGAACACGTACTCCTGCACCTTGCGCCAGACGCCGTCCGCGCCCTGTTCGTACAGTGCGAAGGAGGTGCAGCTCCACTCCGCCCCGTACTCCGACAGCTCCTCGTAGGCCCGGTCCATCGCGTCCTCCGCGATGCCGTGCGCGACGGTCACATGCGGGTGGTACGGGAACTGGAGCTCGCGCACGAGCGGCCCCGAGGAGTCCCTGACCCGCTTCTGGAGCCAGGCGCAGGCCGACGCGCCCTCGACGACCTGGATGAAGACGACCGGGGAGAGCGGGCGGAACGTACCGGTGCCGGAGAGCCGCATGGGGAAGGGCCGGCCCGCCGACGCGACGGCGGCGAGATGGGCCTCGATCGCGGGCAGCGCCGACGCGTCCACCTCGGTGGGCGGCAGCAGCGTGACATGGGTGGGGATGGCGTGCGCGGCGGAGTCACCGAAGCTCGCACGCCGCTCCTGGATCAGAGTGCCGTAGGGCTCCGGGACCGCGATCGAAACGCCGAGCGTTACGGTCCCCACGTCGTTCTCCTCAGTCTCTGTGTCGGTCTGTCGTCGTCCGTCGGTCTGTCCGTCGGCCTGTCGGTCCCGCGGGCCGACCGGTCGTCCTGCTCAGGTGCACCGCCCGCCAGTGTGACGCTCGCACTGCCGTGCTGGCCACTGCTCGCCGGGGCGGGGGCCGGCGTCAGTACATGGCGTAACCGCCTGACGTACCCGCGTCACGCGAATTCGTCCGTACGGTCGGTCCGCCGGCGCCCCCGTTCCGGCACCTGGCTCAGTGTTTGGCGGGCAGGAAGCCGACCCTCTCGTACGTCTGGGCCAGCGTCTCCGCGGCGACCGCGCGGGCCTTCTCCGCACCCGCGGCCAGGATGGCGTCCAACGTCTCGGGGTCGTCCAGATATTCCTGTGTCCGGGCCCGGAAGGGTGTGACGAATTCGACCATCACCTCGGCCAGGTCCGTCTTGAGCGCGCCGTACCCCTTGCCCTCGTAGCGCCGCTCCAGCTCCGCGACGGGCGTGCCGGTGAGGGTGGAGAGGATCGTGAGCAGATTGCTGACGCCGGGCTTGGCCGCCGCGTCGAAGCGGATCTCCGTGCCGGTGTCCGTGACGGCGCTCTTGATCTTCTTCGCCGTGGCCTTCGGCTCGTCCAGCAGGTTGATCAGGCCCTTCGGCGTGGACGCCGACTTGCTCATCTTGATCGCGGGGTCCTGGAGGTCGTAGATCTTGGCGACCTCCTTGACGATGTGCGGCGCCGGGACCGTGAACGTCGGGCCGAAGCGGGAGTTGAAGCGCTCCGCGAGGTCGCGGGTCAGCTCGATGTGCTGGCGCTGGTCCTCACCGACCGGGACGGCGTCGGCCTGGTAGAGCAGGATGTCCGCGACCTGGAGGATCGGGTACGTGAAGAGGCCGACCGTGGCGCGGTCCGTGCCCTCCTTGGCCGACTTGTCCTTGAACTGCGTCATCCGGGACGCCTCGCCGAAGCCCGTGATGCAGTTCATGATCCAGGCGAGCTGGGCGTGCTCGGGGACATGGCTCTGGACGAAGAGCGTGCACCGCTGCGGATCGAGCCCGGCGGCCAGGAGCTGGGCGACGGCCAGCCTCGTGTTGGCGCGCAGCGCGGCGGGGTCCTGCGGAACGGTGATCGCGTGCAGGTCCACGACCATGTAGAACGCGTCGTGGGACTCCTGGAGCGCCACGTACTGACGCACCGCGCCGAGGTAGTTCCCGAGGTGGAACGAGCCTGCGGTGGGCTGGATTCCGGAGAGCGCACTCAAACGAGGGGACGGCACGGAGTTCCCCGTTCGAGGGTGGTGAGGGGCGACGGGTGGGCGATCAGAGGCCATGTCCAGCATTGTCTCAGGTGGGACCGACAGCTCGAAACGGATCGCCCGGGGGGCCGGGACGGAGGGCGGCGGGTAGGCCGGTGGGCGGAGGCCGGAACGGGGAACCTGTTCAATCCGGCGCCGCTCCGGGCAAGCTTTCATCGTCCGGACCGCGCGCGACGAAAGAAAGTGGGGCTGTGCCCCGCCGGAGCCGCAGAGCGTGCCAGCTTGCCCTGACCGATCGGAGAGTCCCGTGTCGACAACGGAGAGCGCCATCGCCTCGGCGGAGGCCCACAGTGCGCACAACTACCATCCGCTGCCCGTCGTCGTCGCCTCGGCGGACGGCGCGTGGATGACGGATGTCGAGGGGCGGCGCTTCCTCGACATGCTCGCCGGGTACTCGGCACTCAATTTCGGCCATGGCAACCGCCGTCTCATCGAGGCCGCCAAGGCGCAGTTGGAGCGGGTGACGCTGACGTCCCGGGCGTTCCACCACGACCGGTTCGCGGAGTTCTGCACGGAGCTGGCCGACCTGTGCGGCATGGAGATGGTCCTGCCGATGAACACCGGCGCCGAGGCGGTGGAGACGGCGGTGAAGACCGCCAGGAAGTGGGGGTACCGCGTCAAGGGCGTGCCGGACGGCATGGCGAAGATCGTCGTGGCGGGCAACAACTTCCACGGCCGTACGACGACGATCATCAGCTTCTCCACGGACGCGGAGGCCCGCGCGGACTTCGGTCCGTACACCCCGGGGTTCGAGATCGTGCCGTACGGCGATCTCACGGCCATGGAGGAGGCCCTGACCGACAACACGGTGGCCGTGCTGCTGGAGCCGATCCAGGGCGAGGCCGGGGTGCTGGTCCCGCCGCCCGGCTATCTCGCGGGGGTGCGCGAGCTGACCCGGGAGCGGAACGTGCTCTTCGTCGCGGACGAGATCCAGTCGGGGCTGGGCAGGACGGGCGCGACCTTCGCCTGCGAGCACGAGAACGTGGTGCCGGACATGTACGTGCTCGGCAAGGCGCTGGGCGGCGGGGTGGTCCCGGTGTCGGCGGTGGTCTCCTCGGCGGCGGTGCTGGGTGTGCACCGGCCCGGCGAGCACGGGTCGACGTTCGGCGGGAACCCGCTGGCCTGCGCGGTCGCGCTGGAGGTCATCGCGATGCTGCGGACCGGCGAGTTCCAGCAGCGCGCGACGGAGCTGGGCGACCATCTCCACCGTGAGCTGGGGCTGCTGACGGCCGGCGGCGCGGTGACGGCGGTACGCGGCCGGGGGCTGTGGGCCGGGGTGGACATCGACCCGGCGCGCGGGACCGGCCGGGAGATCTCGGAGCGGCTGATGGAACGGGGCGTCCTGGTGAAGGACACGCACGGCTCCACCATCCGGATCGCCCCGCCGCTGGTGATCGGCAAGGAGGACCTGGACTGGGGCCTCGACCAGGTGCGGGCGGTGCTGGCGGAGTAGGGCGTACGGGGACGGGCGCGCCGCCCGGAGCGGATCAGCGGGCGGCGGCCCTGGACGGAGGCGACGGCTGAGCCTGGGCCTGAATGTGGACCTGCGAAGGCGGCCGGGGCCGGGGCTGGGGCTCGGCCCCGGCCTGGGAGGGCGGCCGGGGCTGGGCGTGGGCCTGCGACGGAGGCGACGGCTGAGCGCGAGCCTGGACCTGGACCTGGACCTGGACCTGCGAAGGCGGCCGGGGCTGGGCCGGGATGCGCGGCGGGGGCGGGGGCTCCGTCGTCCGGGCCCTGGCCTCCTGTTCCGCGCGCCAGCGGCGGTTGTTCCGCTCCCGCCGGGTCTTCGCGCCCTTCAGGCTGATCTCGCCCGCCGCGACCTTCCGCCGCATCAGCGCGGCGAAGAGCGACGGCTCCACGGCGGGCGCGGCGGGCCCGCGCTCCTCCTGCGTGTACGGCTCGAACACGCCGCTCGCCAGACAGCGCATCACATGGGCCTTGAGCGCGCCCCGCCGCTGCGAGTTGTTCGCCCACTCCGGATCGAGTGCGCGGCTGCCCACCGGTGTGCCGAAGGGTTCCATCTGGCGGCGGATCCAGGCGTACTCGCGGGGGTGACGGCGTGCCAGTTCCGCCCGTACCTCCACCTCCACCGCGTACCAGGGGGCGCGCAGGCGCTCCTGGCGGGCCCGGCAGTCCTCGGTGAGGCGGCGGACGATCCGCGCCAGCTCGGTCAGCCGGTAGTGCAGCGCCACGTAGAAGCGGCGGCTGTTGAGCAGCGTGTAGACCTCCTGGCCAGTGAGCCCCGTGACGTCCCCCAGGTCGCCGAGGACGGTCGTGGAGTCGGCGCGCGCCCGGTCCACCAGCTCCGCCAGCAGGTCGTGGACGGCCGCCTCCCAGCGGCGCAGCAGCAGGGGGTGGCGTAACGCCGTGCTGCGCTCCTCCTGCTCCTTGGCGTCGTTGGCGACCACGAGCCGGAAGGCGTGGTCGGGCGCGGCCATCAGACGGGCCACGTCCGCCGTGACCAGCGGGTCGATCAGCTTGCTGCGGCAGGCGATCTCGATGCCGTGCAGGGCGTTGCGCGCGGGCTCCTGGTACGGCGCGCTCCCGGGGATGCCGCGCTCGGCGCACAGCTCGCGGCGTACGGCGTCTGCCTCGTCGCCGTACGCCCCGCGCAGCCAGGACCGGGCGGTGAAGACGGCGTCGCACATGTTCCGCCACTCGCGGCCGGCGCGCTGGTTCTCCTCCTGGTAGGCGCGGCGCACCCGGCGCGCCTCCATCAGGCGGACCTGGACCTGCTCCAGCCGCCGCTGGTTGGCGCGCAGCCGGTCGTCGCCCCGGTAGCGGAGCCGTTCGCAGGCGATCTGGAGCTCACCGGCGGCGAAGGTCAGCGCGTCCAGCCAGTCGTGGTGCATCTCCGGCGAGCGCAGCCACGCGGAGGTGGTGTCCCGGGTCTTTCTCAGGAACGCGTCCGCGAGGGCCGCGCGGACGAAGACCTCGAAACTCGCGGCGCTCGCGTCGGCGACTTCCTGCGTGGGGCGGGAGGCGCAGTCCCCGACGGAGAGCAGCTCCGCGCGGGGACCGGGGACCAGTGACTTGCGCATGCGGGGACGGTACGGCTGCCGGTCCCCGGGCGCGTCGGGATCGCTGAAAAGAGAACCCGATCCGGTGAACAGGGGCTGTCCAGGCTGCCGTTGGAGGGCAACAGGGCGGCCCCGGGATCACGTGGAGGGGATGAGATGCGGCAGGAAGCGCGCGTACTCGTCCGTGATCAGCCCCGCCGACTCGCGGATGCCGAGCCCGGCCGCCTCGTCCCCGACCACCCACGCGCCGAGGACGACGTGGTTGCCGTCGAAGGCGGGCAGCGGGGCCAGTTCCTGGTAGCAGCACGCCTCGTCCCGGACCACCGGCGGCCCGCCCGGTTCGTGGACCGTGACCCCGGCGCCCTCGCGGCCCAGCAGCGGCTTGGCGACATAGCCGCGGGTGGCGGCGAGTTCGCGGGGGCCGTCGAGATGGGCGGGGAGGAGATGGGGGTGGCCGGGGTTCAGCTCCCAGAGGATCGCGAGGAGCGCCTTGTTGGACAGGAGCATCTTCCAGGCGGGTTCGATCCAGCAGGTGGTGCCCGTACCGCCGCCGTTGTCGAGGGTGTCCAGGACGTGCGGTCCGAACCGGTCGGTGGCCAGCCACTCCCAGGGGTAGAGCTTGAAGCAGGTACGGATGTAGCGGAGCCGGTCGTCGACGAAGCGGCCGGAGAGCCGGTCCCAGCCGATCTCCTCGACGGAGAGCGCCTCGGTGTCCAGACCGGCCTGGACGGCGGTCTCGCGCAGGTAGGCGACGGTCATCAGGTCCTCGCCCAGTTCGTCGCCGTCGGAGTGCGCGAAGTGGACAGGCCCCGGCGGCAGCAGGGCGGCCTGCCGCCGCCAGGCGTCGACGAGGCGTTCGTGGAGGGAGTTCCACTGGTCGGCGCCGGGGAAACGATCCTCCATCCAGAACCACTGGGCGCTCGCGGCCTCGACCAGCGAGGTGGGCGTGTCGGCGTTGTACTCCAGCATCCTGGCCGGACCCGTGCCGTCGTAGACCAGGTCGAACCGGCCGTACAGGGAGGGCAGTTCGGCGCGGCGCCGCCACGACTCGGAGATCAGGCCGGCCAGCCGGGGGTCGGTGATGCCCAGGTCGGCGAAGCGGTCGTGCGCGACGATGTGCGCGGCGGCGTCCAGGCAGAGGGCGTGCAGCTCCTCGACGGTCTCTTCGAGGGCCTCCACCTCGGGCAGGGTGAAGGTGTAGTAGGCGCTCTCGTCCCAGTACGGGCGCAGCGAGCCGTCGGGGTGGCGGGTGAGCGGGTAGACGACGCCCTGCTCCTCGACGGTCCGCTGCCAGTCGGGGCGCGGGGCGATGGTGTGACGTTTCATCAGCCGCCGCCGGAGCCGGACTTGGAGCAGCCGAGGCCGCCGCGGTCGACGGCCGACTTGTCGAAGCTGCCGCCGTCGACCCTGCCCTTGCTGCTGGAGCCTCCGTAGTAGTACGAGCCGCTGCCGCCGCTCCTGCACTGGGAGCTGGGCAGGGTCTCCTTGGTCGTACGGTCGGCGCACCGCTTGTCGGGCTCCGAGCCGCAGGACGTGAGCGCGAGCGCCAGTACCCCCATGGATCCGAGCACGACCGTGCTCGACCTCAGCTTCCGTTGCCGTGCGGTCATGTGCCGCACCTCCCCCGTGATGTTCGATTCCGGCCAAGTGGCCGCCCGAACACCCTAGATGGCCGGTTCGCCGGACTGTAAGGACGGTGCGCCGTTTCCCGCTGTTGAGTCCGTCTCAAGGGCTCTAGAGTCGCTTTGTGCTTCTTGGGATGATCTGCGCGCTGGGCTCGGCGGTCTGTTACGGCACCGCCTCCGTACTCCAGGCCGTCGCCACGCGCGCCGCGGAGCCCGGGACGGGGTCGGGGGTCGATCCCGCGCTGCTGCTGCGGGCGCTGCGGCAGTGGCGGTACGCGGCCGGTCTGGGCCTGGACGCGCTGGGGTTCGTCCTCCAGATCGTCGCGCTGCGCTCGCTGCCGATCTACGCGGTGGGCGCGGCGCTCGCCGCGAGTCTGGCGGTGACGGCGGTGGTCGCGGCGCGGGTCCTGCGCGTACGCCTCAGCTCCGCGGAGTGGGCCGCGGTGGCGGTGGTCTGCGGCGGCCTCGCGATGCTGGGCCTGTCCTCGGGTCCGGAAGGCGGCGGTACGGGCCCGGCGGCGCTGCCCTGGTCGCTGCTGGCCGTCGCGGTGGCGATCCCCCTGACGGGCGCCGCCGCGGGCCGCCTCCCGGACCGGGCCAGGGCCCTCGCGCTCGGACTGGGCTCGGGGCTCGGCTTCGGTGTGGTGGAGGTGGCGGTCCGGCTGATCGACCCGGCCGCCCCTCTCGACCCCGCGAACCCGGCCCTGTACGCCCTGCTCCTGGGCGGCGCCGCCGCGTTCCTGCTGCTCACCTCGGCCCTCCAGCGCGGCTCGGTGACCACGGCCACGGCCGGCCTGGTCCTCGGCGAGACGATCGGCCCGGCCCTGGTCGGCATCGCCTGGCTCGGCGACCGCACCCGGGGCGGCCTCGAATGGCTGGCGATCACCGGCTTCGCCGTCGCGGTGGCGGGCGCCCTGACCCTGGCCCGCTTCGGCGAACCGCCGCCGCCCGCGGAGGGCGGCGGCGAGGACGGAGGGGCTTGGCGAATGGACGCCAGAGAGTGACCAGCCGTTGCCCAGAGTGATCGCTGTGCGCGACGATATCCGCGTACCTCCCCATGACCCGGGCGAACGGAGACCTCTGTGGGCAGTCACAACAAGCCGGCCCCTGACCCCTCTCAGGGCAAACCTCCGCCGGGGAACTCCGACAGCAAGGTGCCCGACCCTCCACCCCCCAACGGCAAGCGCAGGAAGTAACCGTGGAGATCCTGGAGCCTGTGGACCTCGACGGATACCGGCGGCGGCTCGCGGACGGCATGGCGTCCCGTGGCTGCTGGCCGGAGGACTCGCCCTGGGTCCGTGAAGCCGTCGACGCGGTGCCCCGGGACCTGTTCGCGCCGGAGCGGGTCTGGGTGTGGGGGGGCGAGGAGTACGCGCCGGTGGACCGGGCCGCCGATCCCCGGGCGTGGGCGGACGCCGTGTACGCGGGGGTGTACGACTCCACGGTCATCCAGGTCACCGACGGCCTGCCCACCTCCAGCCTGTCCTGCGTCTCGGTCGTGGCCGACATGCTCGACTCGCTGATGCCCGAACCCGGCCACCGGGTGCTCGAACTCGGCACGGGAGCGGGATGGAACGCCGCGCTGCTGGGTGTGCGCGCGGGTGCCGGGCGGGTCGCCAGTGTGGAGTTCGACGCGGAGCTGGCGTACGCCGCGCGGGAGCGGATCGGGCGCGCGGGCGCGGAGGTGTCGGTACGCGTGGGCGACGGGACGCACGGGCTCCTGGAAGGGGCGCCGTACGACCGGGTCATCGCGACGTACGCGGTGGAGGAGGTGCCCTGGGCGTGGGTGGAGCAGACCCGCCCGGGCGGCCGCATCGTCACCCCGTGGGGCCGGCTCGGCCATGTCGCGCTCACGGTGGACGACGACGGCCGGTCCGCCTCCGGCTGGATGCAGGGCCTGGGGATGTTCATGCCCAGCCGGTACGCGGCCGGTCAGGGACGGGCGTTCCACGAGATCCGCGACACGGTCCCGCCCGGGACCGAATCCCCCTTTCCCAGGGAGCCGCGAGCGCTCACGGACGGGAACCTGCTCTTCGCCCTGCGGGTGCTGCTCCCCGACGTACGGATCACCACGGAGTCCGACGGGACCGGTGCGACCGCCCGGCTGCACGACGGCGGTTCCTCCTGGGCGACCCTCGCCGGTGCGGCCGACGGCCCGGCCGTGGCCCGGCAGGGCGGGCCACGGCGGCTGGCCGATGACGTCGTCAGGGCGTGGCGGAGGTGGGAGGACGCGGGAGCGCCGTCCCTCTACGACTTCGGCATGACGCGCACGCCGGACGCGCAGTACATCTGGAGCGGAGACCGGGACACGGGGCCCCGCTGGGCGCCGGTTCGGCCCCCGCGGAGCGCGGGCCGGGCGGGACTCGATGGTTCCGGCGCCCGGGTGTGAGCGGTACGGAGAGGCTCCCCGTACCGCTCGCTCCGTCACTTCTTCGGGAGCCACTTCTTCCACGTCGGCCCGTTCGCGTCGACCCACTTCTCCGCCGCCTTCTCCGGGGAGAGCTTCTGCTCAGCGATCATCAGGGCGACCTCGTTCTGTGCCTCGGTCGTCCAGTGGAAGTTCTTCAGCAGCGTCGCCGCGCCGCCGCCCTTCTTCGCGAAGTCCGCGTTCAGGTACTTCTGGAGCGGGGTGTGCGGATAGGCGCAGGCGACCTTCTCCGGGTCGGCGTCGCAGCCCTCCTTGTACTCCGGGAGCTCGACCTCCGTCATCGGCACCCGCTGGAACAGCCACTGCGGCGTGTACCAGTAGGTGAGGAACGGCTTCTTCTCCTTGGCGAACTGCTTCATCTGCGTGATCTGCGCCGCCTCGGAGCCCGCGAAGACGACCTGGTAGTCCAGCTTCAGATTGGACACCAGCGCCTTGTCGTTGGTGACGTACGACGGCGAGCCGTCCATCAACTGGCCCTTGCCGCCGCTCTCCGGGGTGCGGAACTGGTCCGCGTACTTGTTGAGGTTGCGCCAGTCGGTCACGTCCGGGTGCTGCTTCGCGAAGTACGTGGGGACGAACCAGCCGATGTGACCGGTGACCCCGAGCCCGCCGCCCGGGGTGATCGTCTTCTTGTCCTTGACGTAGCGCTGCTCCTGCTCGGGGTGGCCCCAGTCCTCCAGGATCGCGTCGACCCGGCCCTGGCTGAGGGCGTCCCACGCGGGGACCTCGTCGACCTGGACGGTGTCCACGCGGTAGCCCAGCTCGTGTTCGAGCAGATACGTCGCCACCGCCACGTTGGCCTGCGCGCCGACCCACGACTGCACGGAGAGGGTGACCGTCTTCGAGCCCTGCGCGTTGGCGTACGGCGACGCCTGCTTGGTCATGTCGGCCGCGCCGCAGCCGGTGACGGCCAGCAGGGCGGTCGCCGAGGCGAGAGCCCCGGCCGTACGGATACGCGTACGGGTGTGCGCCATGTCAGGCCCCCTTCCTTTCTCCGCCACGGCGTTCCGTGGGCTGGGTCACCCGGTCCAGCATCAGACCGAGGCAGACGATGGCCGCGCCCGCGACCAGGCCGGTCGCCAGGTCGCCCTGGGCCAGGCCGAACACCACGTCGTAACCGAGCGCCCCGCCACCGACCAGACCGCCGATGATGACGACGGCGAGGACGAGGACCACGCCCTGGTTGAGCGCGAGGCGCAGCGCCGGTCCGGCGAGGGGCAGTTGGACCTGGCGCAGTTGCTGGGAGGCGGTCGCGCCGAGGGAGCGCGCGGACTCCAGCGCGGCCGGGTCGACCTGGCGCAGCCCCTGGGTGGTGATGCGGACGACGGCGGGCAGCGCGTAGACGACGGCCGCGGCGACCGCCGGTGCCCGGCCCACGCCGAAGAGCGCGACCACGGGGATCAGATAGACGAACTGCGGCAGGGTCTGGAAGACGTCCAGGACGGGCCGCAACAGCGCTTCGAAGCGGGCGCTGCGGGCCGCCGCGATCCCGGTGGCGAAGCCGATGACCAGCGTGACGGCGACGGCGGCCAGCACCTGGGAGAGCGTGTCCAGCGACGGCTTCCAGACGCCGAGCACACCGATCGCGGCCAGGGCGAGGACGGCGGTGAGCGCGGTCCGCCACGTGCCGATGAGCAGCGCGAGCCCGGCGACGACCAGCAGCAGCGCCCACCAGGGCAGCGCCTGGAGTCCGCCGCGCAGCGGGTCGAGCACCCAGGTGGTGAAGCGGCCGGCCCAGTCGGCGGTCCCGCCGACGACGGGGATCCCGGAGTAGAGGTGCGCGGTCATCCAGTCGACGGCGCTGTTGACGGGCTCGGCGATGTTGAGGATCCAGCTCTCGGGCCAGTCGAGCCGGCCCACGAGCCGCCCGGCGAGCGCGACGAGTGCGGCGGCCGCGACCACGACGACCCCGCCGCGCCACCCCGTACGGAACCGGTCCGCCGCAGAGGACGCGGGCGGCCGGTCGAGGCCGGAGCCCGCCGCCGCGGTGGTCCGGTCGAGGACGACGGCGAGCAGCACGATCGGCAGCCCCGCGGCGAGCGCCGCGCCGACGTCGACCGAGGCGAGCGCCTGGTAGACCCGGTCGCCGAGCCCCCCGGCGCCGATCACGGACGCGATGACGGCCATCGACAGCGCCATCATGATCGTCTGGTTGAGACCGAGGAGGAGCTGTTTACGGGCGAGCGGCAGGCGCGCGGTCAGCAGCCGCTGCCTGGCCGTCGTACCGAGGGAGGTGACGGCCTCCATCACACCGCGGTCCGCCTCGCGCAGGCCGAGCGCGGTGAGCCGGGCCATCGGCGGGGCCGCGTACACGACGGTCGCCAGGACCGCCGCGGGCACCCCGATGCCGAAGATCAGCACGACGGGCAGCAGATAGGCGAAGGCGGGCAGCACCTGCATGGTGTCGAGTACGGGGCGCAGCGCCCGGTGCAGCCGGTCGGAGAGTCCGGCGGCGAGGCCGAGGAGCGCGCCGACCACGACGGACGCGGCGACGGCGACGATCATCAGCGAGAGCGTCTGCATCGTCGGCACCCACATGCCGAGCACCCCGCACAGGGCGAAGGAGGCGGCGGCGGTGAGGGCGAGGCGCACCCCCGCGACGCGCCAGGCGATCAGGCCGGCCGCCGCGGTGACCCCGGCCCAGCCCATGGCGAGCAGCAGCAGGTAGACGCCGCGTACGGAGAGGACGACGGCGTTGCTGAGGTAGCCGAAGAAGTAGAGGAAGATCGGGTGGCTGTCGCGGTTGTCGATGATCCAGTCGCTGGCGCTGCCGAGCGGCGCGGAGAGGTCGACGGTCAGCGCCGCGGGCCAGGCGGTGCCGGGCCAGCGGGTGAGGGCGACCGGGACGAGGACGGCGGCGAACACCGCGAGGAGCAGGAGCTTGCCGAGCCCGGGCCGGCGCCGCAGCGCGGCCGAGAGGCCGGTGGCCGTTCGCGAGGTGGTCCCCGGGGTTCCCGGGCCGCCGGGGGCTCCGGGGGTTCCTGGTGTTCCGGAGCTCCCGGAGGTTCCGTGGGGTCCGGAGGCGGGGCCGGTGCGGGGGGTGGTGCCCGTGGCGGCGGTCATCGCAGGGCCGCCTCTCCGTTCTCCGGTCGCGCCGCCACGTCCGTACCGGAAGCCCCGGTGACCTCGGACGTTCCGGCGGTCCCGGTTGTCCCGGCGGCCCCGGCGGCCTCGGACGTTCCGGAGGTCCCGGAGGCGACGGCCGTACCGTCGATCCCCGCGACCACTCCGAGCAGGCACGCGTGGTCGACGACGCCGAGGAGCCGGCCCCCGTCGACCACCCGCGCCGTGGCGTCGCCGGAGCGTGCCACGGCCTCGATCGCCTCCGAGACAGTCGCGGTCGGCGCGAGCGCCGGACCCGTGCCGGGGCTCGTGTCCGTGACCGTGTCCGTGTCCCCGGCGGCGGGTGCCCGCATCGCCGCCCGTACGGTGATGACCTGCTCGCGCGGTACGTCGCGGACGAAGTCCCGTACGTACGCGTCGGCCGGGTGTCCGACGATCTCCTCGGGCGTGCCGAGCTGCACGATCCGGCCGTCGCGCATCAGCGCGATACGGTCGCCGAGGCGCAGCGCCTCGTTGAGGTCGTGGGTGATGAAGACCATCGTGCGGCCCTCCTCGCGGTGCAGCCGGATGACCTCCTCCTGCATCTCCCGGCGGATCAGCGGGTCGAGCGCGCTGAACGGCTCGTCGAAGAGGAGCACCTCAGGGTCGACGGCGAGCGCGCGGGCCAGTCCGACGCGCTGCTGCTGACCGCCGGAGAGCTGTCCCGGCCTGCGGTCCTCCAGACCGTCGAGGCCGACCTTGGAGACGACCTCGGCGGCCTTCTCGCGGCGCTCGGCGCGGCCCATGCCCTGGATCTCCAGGCCGTAGGCGACGTTGTCGAGCACGGAGCGGTGCGGCAGCAGGCCGAAGTGCTGGAAGACCATGGCGGCGCGGTGCCGGCGCAGGGCGCGCAGCCGGGAGGTGTCCATCGACAGGACGTCCTCGCCGTCGATGGCGATCTCGCCGGACGTCGGCTCGATGAGCCGGGTCAGACAGCGGACGAGCGTGGACTTGCCGGAGCCCGACAGGCCCATGACGACGAAGACCTCGCCCTTGCGGACGTCGAAGGAGACATCGCGTACCGCGGCGGTACAGCCGGTGCGTTCACGCAGTTCGGGAGGGGTGAGCGCGGCGAGTTCCGGGTCGGCGGGTATCCGGTCGGCCTGCGGCCCGAAGACCTTCCACAGGTCGCGTACGGCGAAGACGGGCGGCCGGTCCGTACGGTTCCCGCCCTCCGTGGTGCTCCCGGCCCGGTCGATGGTGGTCCCGGCACGGTCGATGTCGCTCATCGGTTCAGCCCCTTCTCCTCGTCGGCTGCCCCCATGAGCAGTTCGGCGCACTTCTCCCCGACCATGAGGACCCCGATCATCGGATTCACCGCGGGCATCGTCGGGAAGACCGACGCGTCGGCGATACGGATGGATTCGAGTCCCCGGATCCGCAGATCGGGTGCGACGACGGCCTGTTCATCGGTGGCGGCACCCATCCGGCAGGTGCCGGCGGGGTGGTACACGGTGTGGGCGCACTTACGGGCGTACTCGCTCAGTTCCTCGTCGGAGGTGATCTCCGGGCCCGGCGCGACCTCGCGCTTCAGCCAGGTCGACAGCGGTTCGGCGGCGGCGACCCGGCGGGCGATTCTGATGCCGTCGACGAGCGTGCGGCCGTCGTAGTCGTCCTCGTCGGTGAAGTAGCGGAAGTCCAGGGCGGGTTTGACCTGCGGGTCCGCGCTCGTGAGGTAGAGCCGGCCGCGGCTGCGCGGCTTGGGGATGTTCGGCGTCATCGACACGCCGTGCTCGGGGCGTTCGTACCCGAGGCGCTCCGGATTGTCGGTGAAGGGGATCTGGTAGAAGTGGAACATCAGGTCAGGGCCCTCGGCGGCCGGGTCGCGCCGGACGAAGAGCCCCGCGTCGGAGTCCATCGCCGAGTTCTCCGGGATCGGCCCCTCGGTCTCCCAGACGATGACCGACTCGGGGTGGTCGAGCAGGTTCTCGCCGACGCCCGGCAGATCGTGGACGACGGGGATGCCGAGCTTCTCCAGGTCGGCGCGCGGGCCGATGCCGGAGTGCAGCAGCAGCCGGGGCGTGTCGACGGCGCCCGCGCAGACGACGACCTCGGCGCGGGCCTCGATCAGCTTCTCCTCGCCGTCGGCCGTCCGTACCCGTACGCCGGTGGCGCGGGTGCCCGACAGCTCCAGCCGGTACGCCCAGGTCTCCAGCAGCAGATGGAGGTTGGGCCGGTCCAGGAAGGGGTGGAGGTAGGCGACGGACGCGGAGGAACGCTTGTTGTCCTCCGGGTGGTAGGCGAGGTCGAAGAAGCCGACGCCCTCGTGGAAGGGCTGCCGGTTGAAGCCTTCGACGCGCGGGACGTCCAGCGCCGCCCGGGCCGCGTCGACGAAGTCGCGGGCGATGGCGTTGCGGTCCCGCTCGTCGACCGGTACGACGTTGTTGCGCAGCCGGGGGAAGTACGGGTCCATCGAGCCCGCGTCCCAGCCCTCGGCGCCGGCCGCCGCCCACTCGTCCCAGTCGGAGGGCAGCGGCTTGAACGCGATGAGCGTGTTGTGCGAGGAGCAGCCGCCCAGCACGCGGGCGCGGCTGTGCCGGATGTGCGAGTTGCCGCGCGGCTGCTCGGTCGTCGGGTAGTCGTAGTCCAGCTCGCCGCCCAGCAGGCCCATCCAGCGCCGCAGGGTCAGCACGTCCTCGCGGTCGACGTCGGAGGGGCCGCCCTCGATGACGGCGACGGTGACTCCGGGGTTCTCGGTGAGCCGGGAGGCGATCACCGAGCCCGCCGTACCGCCGCCGACGACGACGTAGTCGTACGTGTCCGCCGTCTCCGCCGTCTCTGCCGTGTCCGCCGTGTCCGCCGTGTCCGCCGTGTCCGCCGTGACTGCCGTGACTGCCGTGTCCGCCGTGACTGCCGTGTCCGGCGGCTGCGCCGAGCCCGTCCTGTCCGTCATGGCCATGCGTGGTCTGCTCCTCTGCTGGAGGGTCGTACGAGGTTCGTGCGGCCGGGGCGTGGTGTCAGCCCTTGAACCAGCGGACCGGGGCCGGTGCGAGGTTCTGGTAGACGTGCTTGGCCTCGCGGTACTCGGCGAGCCCCGCCGGTCCCAGCTCGCGTCCGACGCCGGACTTCCCGAAGCCGCCCCACTCGGCCTGCGGCAGATACGGGTGGAAGTCGTTGATCCAGACGGTGCCGTGCCGCAGCCGGCCGGCCACGCGCCGCGCGCGCCCCGCGTCCGCGCTCCACACGCCGCCCGCGAGCCCGTACTCGGTGTCGTTGGCGAGGGCGACCGCCTCGTCCTCCGTACGGAAGGTCTCGACCGTCAGGACGGGGCCGAAGACCTCCTCCCGTACGACCCGCATCTCGCGGTGGCACTGGTCGAGGACGGTCGGCTCGTAGAAGTAGCCGCCGTCGGGACGTACCCCGGACGGCCCGGGGCGCTTGCCGCCGGAGCGCAGGACGGCGCCCTCGGCGAGCGCGGAGGCCACGTACTCCTCGGTCTTGGCGAGCTGCTGCGCGGAGACGAGCGGGCCGCACTCCACACCGTCCTCGGTGCCCCGGCCGAGCCGGATCCGCTCGGCGCGGCGGGCCAGCTCCGCGACGAACCGCTCGCGCAGCGACTCCTCGACGATCAGACGGGAACCGGCGGAGCAGACCTGGCCGCTGTGGATGAAGGCGGCGTTCAGCGCCTGGTCGACGGCGGTGTCGAAGCCCTCGTCGGTGGCGCACGCGTCCGCGAAGACGACGTTCGGGTTCTTGCCGCCGAGTTCGAGGGCGACCTTCTTCACGCCGGGGGCCGCCGCCTGCATCACCTTCGTACCGCTGCTGAGGCCGCCGGTGAACGAGACGAGGTCCACGTCGGGGTGGGCGGAGAGCCGGGCGCCGACCGGGTCACCGGCGCCGGTCACCAGGTTGGCGACGCCGGGCGGCAGCCCCGCCTCGGCGAGCAGGTCGATGAGGTCGACCGTGGAGAGCGGGGTGATCTCGCTCGGCTTGATCACGAAGGTGTTGCCCGCGGCGAGCGCCGGGGCGATCTTCCAGCTCGCCTGGAGCAGCGGATAGTTCCAGGGGGTGATCAGCGCGCAGACCCCGACGGGCTCGTGGACGACCACGCTGTGCACGGTGTCGGAACCGGCGTCGACGACCCGGCCGCCGCTCTCGTTCATCACCAGGTCCGCGAAGTAGCGGAAGGCGTCGGCGACACAGTCGACGTCGACGCGCCCCTCTTCGAGGGTCTTGCCCGAGTCCCTGCTCTCCAGCAGCGCTATCTTCTCGCGATTGCGTATCAGCAGGTCGGCGGTCCTGCGCAGCAGCCCGGCGCGCTCGGCGACCGGGGTACGCGGCCAGGGGCCGTGGTCGAAGGCGGCACGCGCGGCGGCGACCGCGGCGTCGGTGTCCTGGGTCCCGCCTTCGGACACGACGGCGAGCACCGTGGCGTCGGCCGGGTCGAGGATGTCCCGGGTGGCGCCGGACGCGGCTTCCCGCCACTTTCCGTCCACATGAATCGTCTGTTGTGCCGACACGTCGCGTATTGCCTTCCATTCCCGGAACATTCCTCACCAGCGACAACTGGCGATTCAGGCATCTGCCCAGGGGGGTGGAAAGCATGCGTACGGCGTGACCGAAAGTGCTCTGTGTCTCCTTTCGTCCACGCCGTACGCCGACGGTCCTCACGCCGTACGTCGATGCCGTGGTCAGTCGTCGGCGGGCTCGTCGCGCACCGCGAGGCCCGCCAGCCACAGTGGTGTCAGCCAGTGCACGATCACGGCCACGACCAGGGCGTACGACAGCGGCACCGTCACGCCCCTGCCCCCGAGCGCGTGCAGGACGACGAAGACGAAGGCGCCCCCCAGCAGCACACGGAGGGTGATCCCGTGGGCGCGCGCCCTGACCAGGTCACGCTCGGCGCGCTGCCGCTCGTCCAGCATCCGGCCGCGCAGCTCCAGCAGCCCGCGCGTGGCGCTGTTGAGCACCCCGGTCGCCAGGCACCAGGGCAGGAGCAGCCCGATCATCACGAAGAGCGGCCAGGTCCGGTCCATCGCCTGTGCCGCGCCCCAGGAGCCGACCATGAGCGCGGTCAGCGCGACGTGGGCGCCGACGAGCAGCTTTCTGCGGGCGGCCGTCGCGTGGAACGCCCCGGCCTCGCCCCGGTTCATCAGTGCGTACATGCGCCGGTCGTACGCCGTCGGCGCCGATGTCTCTCGTGCGGTCATCACTGCTTCCTCCCGTAGACCTCGTGCGTGAGCGGGCTGAAGGGTTCGAGGGAGAACAGCGCCTCCACGGGGAGGCCGAAGTACTCCGCGATCCTCAGGGCCAGGTCGAGGCTGGGGTTGTACTGCCCGCGCTCGATGTAGCCGACGGTCTGGTAGTGGGCTCCCACCGCCTCGGCCAACTGCTGACGGGACACTTTCCGTTCAGCTCTCACCACGGCCAACCTGTTGTGCACCTGCTCGCTCATGTATAAGAAGTACTACATTTTTGAGGACGTTGACAACAGGGCGGATCCAGATGGTCTGTGGCCGGAGGCCGGTGGACGAGGCAGGCAAGCAGGCAGGCAACGCGAAGGCCCCGTACGGCCGGTGGTGGTCCGGCGGTACGGGGCCTCATGAAGCGGGGTGGTGCGGGTGACGCGGGTGGTGCGGGTCCGGTCAGAGCAGACCGAGCTCGCGCACGGCGTCGCGCTCCTCCGCCAGCTCCTTGACGGAGGCGTCGATCCGGGTGCGCGAGAAGTCGTTGATGTCCAGGCCCTGGACGATCTCGTACACGCCGTTCTTGGTGGTGACGGGGAAGGAGGAGATCAGACCCTCCGGCACCCCGTACGAACCGTCCGACGGGATGCCCATCGAGGTCCAGTCGCCCTCGGCGGTGCCGTTGACCCAGGTGTGGACGTGGTCGATGGCCGCGTTGGCGGCGGAGGCGGCCGAGGACGCGCCACGGGCCTCGATGATCGCCGCGCCGCGCTTGGCGACGGTCGGGATGAAGGTGTCGGCCAGCCACGCCTCGTCGTTGACGGCCTCGGCGGCGTTCTTCCCCGCGATCTCCGCGTGGAAGATGTCCGGGTACTGCGTGGCCGAGTGGTTGCCCCAGATCGTCAGCCGCTTGATGTCGGAGACGGCGGCGCCGGTCTTGGCGGCGAGCTGGGAGATGGCGCGGTTGTGGTCGAGGCGCGTCATGGCGGTGAAGCGCTCACGCGGTACGTCCGGGGCGGCGGCCTGCGCGATCAGCGCGTTGGTGTTGGCCGGGTTGCCCACGACGAGGACCTTGATGTCGTCGGCGGCGTGGTCGTTGATCGCCTTGCCCTGCGGCTTGAAGATGCCGCCGTTGGCGGAGAGCAGGTCACCGCGCTCCATGCCCTTGGTACGGGGGCGGGCGCCGACCAGCAGGGCGACGTTCGCGCCGTCGAAGGCGACGTTCGGGTCATCGGTGATCTCGATGCCGCTGAGCAGCGGGAAGGCGCAGTCGTCCAGCTCCATCGCGGTGCCCTCGGCGGCCTTGAGGCCCTGAGGGATTTCGAGGAGACGCAGCTTGACCGGCACGTCCGAGCCGAGGAGCTGGCCGGAGGCGATGCGGAAGAGCAGCGCGTAACCGATCTGGCCGGCCGCGCCGGTGACGGTGACATTCACGGGAGTGCGGGTCATGGCGGTCTCCGTAAGACAGTCTGGCGGTGAGGGTCCCTGCCCCTGATACGGGACATCTCCGCAGTGCCGCTCCGTACGCGGGCCGGTGTTCGACCGCCCGGCATCCGAATCTTGACGTGAAGAGATATCCGGCGGCCAGGCTATCCGACCGGGGACGGCGTGCACCCATGCCCCCTTTGTGGCGCGGCTCACGACCGTACGGATGTCCCGGAACCGTACGGACGGCCCGGTGGACGGTCCGGTGGACGGTCCGGTGAACGGCCCGGTGGCCGTGCGGTTCACGTGCGGTGGCCCGCGTCGGGTCCGCCGTCATGCCCGGGGCGTGGTGCAGCCCTTCTCGCCGGTCGCAAGTGTCGCGCAGGCGGTGACGCTCGCCGCGTCGGGCGCCGTGAGCATCGCCGTGTACCCGTTGGTGCCGGTGTTCACCGAACCGCTCTGTCCCGCGGCCGGGTCCTGGCTCTCGCCTTGGTCCTGGCCTTGACCCTGGTCCTGACTCCGGTCCTGGTCCTGGCCGTCCGCGGGGGTGATCCGTATCTCGTCGCCGAGGGCCGCCTGCGTGATCCGCGCCCAGGCGGCCCCGCAGGTCTCGCTGTAGCGGACCTCGACCAGCGCCGTACCGACCGTGGCGCTGGCGACGGTCTCGGCGAACTCGCCGCCGCAGCCCATGACTTCCGGGTCCTTGCCCCCGCACTCCTCACCGGAGCACTTCACCCCTTCGGGCAGCGCCGGTTCGCTGGTGGACGGGGAGGGCGACGGCGACTGGGCGACCGCCTTGCCGTCGCCGTCGCCGCCGAGGCTGGTGAGCGCGAAGGCGGCGCCGACCACCACCAGCGCGCCGACGACACCGGACACGAAGACCACCGCCTTGCGCCGGCCGCCCTTGCCGCCGCCCTTACCGCCCTTGCCGGCGGCGCCGGTTGCCGGGCCGGCCGGGCCGGAGGACGGCGTTCCGTGCGCGGCGTGCGCGCCGGGGGCTCCGTGCCGTCCGTACGTTCCGTGCGTTCCCTGCGGCGGTACGGTGCCCCGTCCACGGCCCGGCGGCGTGGCGCCACCCTTGGCGCTCGCGTCGCCCTTGCCGCCCGAACCACCCTTGCCGGCCGCGGCACCCTCGGCGCCGACGATCGGATTCTTCCCGGATTCGGCAAGTGCGTTCCGCGCCTGGGAGATCCGGATCGCTTCCATGGTCATGTCGTGGCGCATCTCGGAACGGCTCCAGGCCCGCTCCGCCAGCTCCCACATCGTCGTCAGATGGATCTGCTGCGTGCCGGTGACCTCGGCGAGCGCGATGACCGCGCGCTTGGGCGGGAGCAGCCGCCCGCTCAGATAACGCTCCCACGACGTCTTGCTGTAGCCGGTTCTGTCGGCCACGGCGGCGATGCTCAGACCGCTGCGGTCGACGAGCCTGCGCAACTGGCTGGTGAACTCGACGACCTCCGGGTCGAGCCCTTCCGGTAGCGCCTTCCAACGAGGCATTCCGCCTCCCCCTTGTCCCCCCGCACGTGCCTGATGAGCCCCGCGCTGTGTCTTGCTCCCCCGCGCTGCCTTGCTCCCCCGCGCCCGCGGCCACCCGGCTCGTCCCCCGGCTTCCCCCTGCCGTGGACCGCCGTGGAAGGCGCGCCCGGCCAGGATGCCAGGCCCTGGGCGCGCCACGCACGGGAGCATTCGGGGCCGCACGCACGTGTCACCGCGCGCCCCGGTCCGAACACCGCCCCAGTCTCCCATCCGTCGCACCGTCATCACACCATGGCGGAATGGTGACTTCCGCGCCACGGGCATCACAGAAAACCTCTACCGTCGCGCTGTCGGCCCGAGCACTCCGCGTATGACAACGGCCCGTCCCCTCGGGGAGGGGACGGGCCGCACCGCTACTGCTTCTACTACCGCTACCGCTACCGCACGGTGAAGTGGAGGGTGTCCTCCAGGAAGGGGATCTCCAGCCAGGGCTTCGGCTGTGTCATCAGCGAGAGCAGCACGATCACCACGCCGAGCAGCCCGTACGTGAGCATGTCGGTGAAGCGTGAGCGCACGGCGAGCATGCCGACGGACGGCAGGACGCGCCGCAGGACCGCACCGCCGATGAGGGCGATACCGATCAGGATCGTGCCGATACGGAACGCCTCGGCGAAGGGGTGGAGGCCGACGATCAGCAGCCCGAGGCCGGTCGTCCCGAGCACGCTGAGCAGCGGCCACTGGCGGGCGGGCGCCGGGGCGTCCCGGGGTGCCGCACGGCCGCCGCCCTCGGGGGGCGCGGTGTCCCGGGTGAGCGCGAACCGCCTGCCGGGATCGGCCTCGTCCGTCTCGTCGGTCCCGGCGGCCTCGCCGGTCCCGTCCGCCGCGTCCGGCACCTCGGCCGGGTCGGAGCCCTCCGTGGCCCCCGGGCCGTGCGGGCCGGGCGGGGCTGCGGGGCCGTCCACGGTGTCGGGGCCGTGCCCGTCCGCCGCCTCGGCCCGTTCCGTACCGCCCGTACCGGAGCGCGCGCCGTTGCCCGTATCCGCGACAGGTCCCGGCTCCGAACCCGTGTCCGAACCCGTCTCCGAACCGGTGTCCGGACCCGTGTCCCGGCTTGTGCCAGCACCCATCATTCGGCGTCCTTGAGCGTACGTTCCGCCGCCTCGACCACATTGACGAGAAGCTGCGCGCGGGTCATCGGCCCCACACCCCCCGGGTTCGGCGAGATCCAGGCCGCCACCTCGGCGACGCCCGGGTGGACATCACCGACGATCTTGCCGTTCTCGTCCCGGCTGACGCCGACGTCGAGGACGACCGCGCCCTCCTTGACGTCCTCGGGGTTGATGATGTGCGGGACGCCCGCAGCGGCCACGATGATGTCGGCCTGCTTGAGCAGCGCCGGCAGGTCGCGCGTGCCGGTGTGGCACTGGGTGACCGTCGCGTTCTCGGACTTACGGGTCAGCAGCAGGGGGATCGACCGGCCCACGGTGATCCCACGCCCCACGACCACGATGTGCGCGCCGTTGATCTCGACGCCGTGGTGGCGCAGGAGCTGGATGATGCCGTACGGGGTGCAGGGCAGCGGCCCCGTCTCGTTGAGCACCAGCCGGCCCAGGCTCATCGGGTGCAGCCCGTCGGCGTCCTTGGCCGGGTCCATCAGCTCCAGCACCCGGTTGGTGTCGATGCCCTTGGGCAGCGGAAGCTGCACGATGTACCCGGTGCACTCGGGGTTGGCGTTCAGCTCGGCGACGACCGCCTCGATCTCCTCCTGCGTGGCGGTGTCGGGCAGCTCACGCTGGATGGAGGCGATACCGACCTGGGCGCAGTCGCGGTGCTTGCCGTTGACGTACCAGCGGCTGCCCGGGTCGTCCCCGACCAGCAGGGTTCCGAGACCGGGTGTGACACCCCGCTCCTTGAGGGCCGCCACGCGGACGGTGAGATCGGACTTGATCGCGGCTGCGGTGGCCTTGCCATCGAGAATCTGGGCGCTCATACCCCCATCCTCGCGGAAGACCCCTCCCGGGTTCCAATCCGTGCCCTTCCGCATCCCGGCCCGCTGACCGCACGCGCGTGCGCACGGGACGTTGCACTTGCACAACACCTGTTGAAGGCGACTGGACAAAACCGTGTGTTGATAACACGATTACGTCGCAGTGCGGCCGGCGTCGGGGGGCAGACCGCTCAGACCGCTCAGACCTGAGATTTTCCTCCGCGCGGGCCATTCCGTCCCCGCATCACCAACGGAGGAACCCCGTCATGAGCTTCGGCGACCCGAACAATCCCTACGGCCAGCAGGGCCAGCAGCCTGGCTACGGCCAGCCCCAGGGTCCGCCGCCGGGCCAGCAGGGGTACGGCTACCCGCAGGGCCAGCCCCAGCAGCCCGGCTACGGCTACCCCAACCCGCCGCAGGCTCCGATGGGGTACGGCTACCCCGGCGGCCAGATGGAGATGCCCGGTCTGATGAAGACCGCGCGGGTCATCCTCTTCATCTTCGCCGGTTTCCAGATCCTCTTCGGGCTGATCGTCGCCATCGCCCTCGGTGTGGTCAGCAGCTCCGCGGGCAGCAGCGAGGCCGCCGGCCTCGTCGGCGGTGTCGGTATCGCCCTCGGCCTGTTCCTCATAGGCCTCGGCGCCCTCTCGATCTTCCTGGGCGTGAAGTTCGCCACCGGCGGCACCGGGATCCGTGTGACGACGATCGTCTACGCCTCGCTCTCGCTCCTCGGCGGTCTCAGCAACCTGGCCGCCGGCAACAGTTCCGCGGCGTTCGGCGGGGTCGTCTCGCTCGCGTGCAGCGGGATCATCCTGGCCGCGATGGTGAACGGCCAGGCATCGGCGTGGTTCAGCCGTCCGCGCTACTGACGCGCCGTCAGTGCACCGTTTAGGCACACCGCAGAGCCAGGAACAGCCGATTTGGCCCGGGGAGACGCGGGGGGGGGGAGGGGCGGGTGGGGGGGTGTGGGGCCCCACCGAG
>NZ_JBHZDA010000023.1:74968-84644 GCF_042755665.1 Streptomyces sp. NPDC059142 | reverse complement strand
GGGCGGCGTACTCCGCGCAGCGACCGCGCCGTACGCCGCCCCGTAAGCGCCATGGCGCCCGTCGTCCGTCGGCCCGCGCCCCGTAGCGGCGGCGGCGTGCGCACCGCGGCCCTCGTACCGTCGGCGCTACGGGGCGCGGTGGGTCCGCCGGAACAGGGTCCGCCGGAACCGGACCTACCTGGACAGCGGGATGGCTGCCAGCGCCGCCACGGCCCAGGTCAAGGGGGTGAAGACCGCCACCACGGCGGCCGCTCGCACCAGCACCGCCGTGCGCAACAGGCCGGCAGGCGCGCCCGCCAGGCGGAGGCTTTCGGTGGCCGAGGCCCGCGCCTGTCGCGTTTCCAGAGCGGCCACGAGCACGGTGGCCGCCGTGCATCCGATGACCAGCGTCGCACCGAGCGCCGTGAGCGGGCCGAAGAGGCGCTCGTCCGAAGGGCCGTACAGGGACGCCGCGGCGAACGTTCCCGACACCACGGCGCACAGCACGCCCAGTGGGTTGCCGATACGCCGCGACTCCGCCATCAAGGTCCGTCCGGCCAGCAGACGGATCGCTCCGGGGCGCACGACCTGGAGCAGCCAGCCGCAGAGATACGTGATGCCCGGACCGGCCAGCGCCAGGCCGACGGCGGTCAGCGACCAGCCGGCCAGGACCGCGGCGGAGCTGCCGTCGAACCGGCCGGGCAGCGGCAGCGCGGGGCCGCCCTCTCCCCGGCTCGCGTACGTCTCGACCGCGAGGCCGGCCGCCGTGAGCGCGACGCCCCAGGGCAGCCCCGCCGGTGCGGGCGCGGGGTACGGCGCGGCCACAGGCATGGACACAGGCGCGGGTGGGAGCGCGGGCGTGGCCGTCCGTACCGCCACGGAGCCGTCGGCGGAGGGCGGGGCCTCATCCGTGTCCGACGCTTCCACGACGGAAGCAGCCACGGCGGGGGCACCGCCACTGCCGCCGACGCTCGCCTCGACCCGGGCCCGCGCGGTGCCCCGTACGGCGCCCGTGGCCTGCGCCTCCACGCGGCCACGCCGCCGGAGGGCGAGCCCCGTCGCCACCGTCGCCAGGACCGGCGAGGCCGCCAACAGCGTCAACGCCGCGCCGACCGGCAGCGGCCGCCCGGCGGCCAGCAGGCCGGCCGCCTGGCCGTCGAACGGCATGCCCGTCAGGTCGCCGCGCAGATGCAGGAAGAGCATCAGTGCCAGCGCGCTGCCCAGGGTGCAGGAGATCGCCGTGGACGTGGCCCCCAGCACCGTGAGCCGCGCCGGGCCCAGCCCCACCGCCGACAGGCCGGAGCGGGGTCGGGTGCGCGGTTCGGTGCGTGCCACCGCCACCGCGAACTGCACCGTCGCCGCGAGCGGCACCAGGCACCAGAGCAGCCGTACCAGTGACCCCGCCGGGTGGCCCATCGCCCAGCCGAGAGTGCACAACAAGAGGAAGCCGACACCCGCCGACGCCGCGACGACCAGGAGTCGCCGGAACAGGACCAGGGGGTGTGTGCCGCGGCCTAGACGGAGAGCGAGCACGCGGCCCGGCCTTCCGCCTCGGACGGACGCGACGAGTTGTCCCGCCGGCCGTCGATCAGGGTGACGGCGCGGTCGGCGAGCGTCGCGACCTCCGTGTCCAGGGTGGCGAGGACGACGGTGATCCGATGCGAGCGTGCCGCGGTGGTCAGCGTGCGGAGCACCTGTGCCCGGTCCGCACGGTGCAGCGGCGCCGTCGGTTCGTCGGCGAAGACGACCGAGGGCTCGGTGACCAGGGCGCGGGCCACGGCGACGCGTTGCTGCTGGGACCTGAAGAGGGCGTACGGCCGCTTGCGCGCGCAGGGGCCGATGTCGAGGCGCTCCAGCCACTCCAGCGCGGTGGTCTTGGCGGCACGGTGCGACGTACCGCGCATGAGCAGGGGCAGGGCGGCGTTCTCCCACGCGGTCAGCTCGGGAACGAGCGCCGGCTCGGGGCCGATCCAGCCGAAGCGGTCGCGGCGCAGCCTTTCGCGCATGAGGGGGCTCATGGTGTGGACCGGCGAGCTGTCGAACCAGACCTCGCCCTGCTGGGGGACCAACTGCCCCGACAGACAGCGGAGCAGCGTCGTCTTGCCGCTGCCGCGCGAACCGTTCACGGCGAGGATCTCGCCCTCGCGCACACCGAGCGAGACGCCGTCGAGCGCGGGCGATCCGTTGTGGGAGTAGTTCAGCGAACGCGCCCAGAGCACGTCGTTGTCCGGCGGGGCCACCATGGCGTACACCTCGGTTCTGATCGGATTGGGTGCGCCTCGGCGCGGCCCGGCCGTCCCTCGTCCGGCGGAACGGGGCGGCGACGATCGGTCATGGGGCACGCTAGATATTCGGAGCGGGGAGAGCGGACATCACAGGCCCAGGTGCCGCGCTTCTCCACCCGAAAGGCGGCACCGGGGCCCTTGCCGGGCCCCGTACGGGCCGAGCACGGTGGGCAGGCCCCCTGGCGGGCCCCAGGCGGGCCGGACACCCGGCGGGCAGGCCCCCAGGCCCCGGGACCCGGCGGGCAGGCCCCCAGGGCCCCGGGGCGCCTTCCCTTCCGGGCGGGGCGTGTGGCATCGGCTCAGAGCTTCGTCCACGCCTCCGTCAGCACGGACCGGAGGATCCCCTCGATCTCGTCGAACGTGGACTGGTCGGAGATCAGCGGAGGCGCGAGCTGTACCACCGGGTCGCCCCGGTCGTCGGCGCGGCAGTAGAGGCCGCTGTCGTACAGCTTCCTGGAGAGGAAGCCGTACAGGACGCGCTCGGTCTCCTCGGCCGTGAACGTCTCCTTGGTGGTCTTGTCCTTCACCAGTTCGATGCCGTAGAAGAAGCCGTTGCCCCGTACGTCGCCCACGATGGGCAGGTCGTGCAGCTTCTTCAGGGTCTCGAAGAACGCGCCCTCGTTGTCGAGCACATGCTGGTTGAGCCCCTCGCGTTCGAAGATGTCGAGGTTGGCGAGGCCGACCGCCGCGGAGACCGGGTGGCCGCCGAACGTATAGCCGTGCAGGAAGGTGTTGTCGCCCTGGTAGAAGGGCTCGGCGAGCCGGTCGGAGACGATGCAGGCACCGATCGGCGAATAGCCCGACGTCATGCCCTTGGCGCAGGTGATCATGTCGGGTATGTAGTCGAACTTGTCGCAGGCGAACATCGTGCCGAGCCGGCCGAAGGCGCAGATGACCTCGTCGGAGACGAGCAGGACGTCGTAACGGTCACAGATCTCGCGGACCCGCTGGAAGTAGCCCGGCGGCGGGGGGAAGCAGCCCCCGGCGTTCTGTACGGGCTCCAGGAAGACCGCCGCGACCGTGTCGGGCCCTTCGAAGAGGATCTCCTGCTCGATCTGGTCGGCGGCCCAGCGGCCGAACGCCTCCGGATCGTCGCCGTACAGCGGGGCGCGGTAGATGTTCGTGTTCGGGACCTTGTGCGCACCGGGGACCAGCGGCTCGAACGGTGCCTTCAGAGCGGGCAGCCCGGTGATGGAGAGCGCCCCCTGGGGCGTGCCGTGGTAGGCGACGGCGCGCGAGACGACCTTGTACTTGGTCGGCTTTCCCGTCAACTTGAAGTACTGCTTGGCGAGCTTCCAGGCGGTCTCCACGGCCTCGCCGCCGCCCGTTGTGAAGAAGACCTTGTTGAGGTCGCCGGGCGCGTGGTGCGCGAGCCGCTCCGCGAGTTCGACGGCCTTCGGATGGGCGTACGACCATACCGGGAAGAAGCCCAGTTCCTGCCCCTGCTTGTAGGCGGCCTCGGCCAACTCGTGGCGGCCGTGGCCGGCGTTGACCACGAACAGCCCCGAGAGGCCGTCCAGGTAGCGCTTGCCCTGGGCGTCGTAGATGTAGGTGCCCTCGCCCCGCACGATGGTGGGCACGGGGGCGTTCTCGTACGAGGACATGCGGGTGAAGTGCATCCACAGGTGGTCGTACGCGGTCTTGGAGAGGTCCTTGCTCACGGCTATCGGGTTCCCCACATGTAGGTCTGCTTCTTCAGCTTCAGATAGACGAAGCTTTCGGTGGAGCGCACGCCGGGGAGTGCGCGGATCCGCTTGTTGATCACTTCGAGCAGGTGGTCGTCGTCCTCGCAGACGATCTCCACCATCAGGTCGAAGGAGCCCGCGGTCATCACCACGTACTCGCATTCGGCCATCTCCGAGAGCGCGTCCGCGACCGGGTCCATGTCGCCCTCGACATTGATGCCGACCATCGCCTGCCGCCGGAAGCCGACGGTGAGCGGGTCCGTGACGGCGACGATCTGCATCACGCCTTGGTCGAGCAGCTTCTGGACGCGCTGGCGTACGGCCGCCTCGGAGAGGCCGACCGCCTTGCCGATCGCGGCGTACGGGCGGCGTCCGTCCTGCTGGAGCTGCTCGATGATCGCGAGCGACACGGAGTCGATCGTCGGCGAGGAGCCGTTCCCGGTCCGGGGCTCCGGCCGGGACTCGTGCCTGGAGTCCTGCCTGGACTCATGTCTGGCGTCGTGCTTGGAGTGCCCCCTGGAGGCAGGCGCGGTCTCCGGCTTCGCGTCCGCGCCGGACTGCGCCTTGGAGTGCGTTCTGGAGTCTGTGCTACGGCTGGCCACGCACTTCACTGTGCACCGGGACTCGTCCGTATCGCAACCCTGTATCGATGAAATTCGTTGTTCAAGGGCTCCCGTGTCACTGAATCCGAAGTTGCGGAGGGTCGGGCCTGTTGAAAGCGTCGGCCGAGCGATTAGGGTGGGTGTCTCACCCATCGGACACCTGACAGGGAGGGGTGGCAGTGACCACCGAGCTGCGCCGGCTGCGTAACTACATCAACGGGGAGTTCCGGGACGCCGTTGACGGGCGGACCATCGAGGTGGTCGACCCGACCACGGGCGACGCGTACGCCACGTCCCCACTCTCGGGGAAGGCCGATGTCGACGCCGCCATGGAGGCCGCTGCCGCGGCCTTCCCCGCGTGGCGGGACACCACCCCGGCCGAGCGCCAGAAGGTGCTGCTGAAGATCGCGGACGCCTTCGAGGAGCGCGCGGAGGACCTGATCGCCGCCGAGTCCGAGAACACGGGCAAGCCGATCGAACTCACCCGCACCGAAGAGATCCCGCCGATGGTGGACCAGATCCGCTTCTTCGCGGGCGCCGCCCGGATGCTCGAAGGCCGGTCGGCCGGTGAGTACATGGACGGCTTCACCTCCATCGTGCGGCGGGAGCCGGTCGGCGTCTGCGCACAGGTCGCGCCGTGGAACTATCCGATGATGATGGCGGTGTGGAAGTTCGCGCCGGCGCTCGCCGCGGGCAACACAGTGGTGCTCAAGCCGTCGGACACCACCCCCGCCTCGACGGTGCTGATGGCCGAGATCATCGGCGCGATCGTCCCCAAGGGCGTCTTCAACGTCATCTGCGGCGACCGCGACAGCGGCCGGGCCATGGTCGAGCACCCGACGCCAGCGATGGCCTCCATCACCGGCTCCGTACGGGCCGGTATGCAGGTCGCGGAGTCGGCGGCCAAGGACCTCAAGCGGGTCCATCTGGAGCTGGGTGGCAAGGCGCCGGTGGTGGTCTTCGAGGACGTCGACCTGGCGAAGGCCGTCGAGGACATCGCGGTGGCGGGGTACTTCAACGCGGGACAGGACTGTACGGCGGCGACGCGTGTCCTCGTCCACGAGTCGATCCACGACGAGTTCGTGACCGCGCTCGCCAAGGCGGCGGCCGACACGAAGACGGGCGCGCCGGACGACGAGGATGTCCTCTACGGGCCGCTCAACAACGCCCAGCAGCTCCAGCAGGTCTCCGGCTTCATCGAGCGGCTGCCGGCCCACGCACGGGTCGAGGCGGGCGGCCACCGGGTCGGGGAGAAGGGTTACTTCTACGCCCCGACCGTCGTCTCCGGTCTCAAGCAGGACGACGAGATCATCCAGAACGAGGTGTTCGGCCCCGTCATCACCGTCCAGTCCTTCACGGACGAGGCCCAGGCGCTGGAGTACGCCAACGGCGTGGAGTTCGCGCTCGCCTCGTCCGTGTGGACGAAGGACCACGCGCGGGCGATGCGGATGTCGAAGGCCCTGGACTTCGGCTGCGTGTGGATCAACACGCACATTCCACTGGTCGCGGAGATGCCGCATGGAGGCTTCAAGAAGTCCGGTTACGGCAAGGACCTCTCGGCGTACGGCTTCGACGACTACACACGCATCAAGCACGTGATGACGTCGCTCGACGCCTGACGCCTGACGCCTGACGGCTGAAAGGCGGGAGCCGGCTGCCGGACAGACGTGCGCGTGGCGGGCCGGCGGTGGTCGGCGGGCGGCCGGGACCGGCTGCCTCCGCGTTACGTGCGCGGTGCGGCGTACGGTGCGCTCCGTGCGCCCTTTACGCCGCTGTACGGCGCGGGTCTGTGCGGCCCCGTACAGCGCGACGGCGACGCACCGTACGGGGCAATGCCGGCCGGGCGCGGCCTTCTTAGCGGGGCACACCGGGCGGCTGGGCCCCGTACGGGGCAGGCACGGTGCGTGTACGGGGCGGGTGGCACGGCGGCGCCGCATGGCCCCTGCCCGCCGCGGTGCCCGTACGCGGCTACATCTGCGTGCGCGCCGGGCGCTCGGCGCCGCGCTCGCCAGCCTTCCCTCGGAGCAGGCCGGACAGGACGTCGATCCGGTTCGTGGTGATCGAATCGACCCCGCGCTCGATCAGTCTGCGCATGCTGCGCCGCGTGTCCACGGTCCAGGTGGAGACCAGCAGCCCGTCCCGGTGGTTGCGGTCGGCCAGCTCCCGGCTGACCAGCCCGAACCGGTAGTTGAGCCAGCGTGGCCGCACCGCTGCGAGCAGCACGGGGCGCGGCGGCGCCAGCGTCGTCCACGTCATCGCGATCTCGGCACGCGCGTCGGCGGCGCGCACGGCCAGCATCGTGTCCGCTCCCGCGCAGTAGTACACGCGCTCCTGCGCGCCGCACTCGCGGACGGTGGCGACGACCGCGCGCACCGACGCCGCGGTGGCGCCCGGCAGATCGATCATGAACCGGCCTTCCGCGCCGTGCGGGCCCCGTACCGTCGCCCCACCGTCGCCGTGGCTCCCGTCCGCGGGCGGGAGGAGCGCGTCGCGCAAGGCCGGTACCTCGCCGCGCGTCAGCTCGCGCAGTTCCTCGTACGTCACCTCGGCGAGCCGCCGCTCGTGGCCCCAGAGCCGCGCCAGCGTGGCGTCGTGCAGCAGCACGGGCACGCCGTCCCGGGTGAGCCGTACGTCGATCTCGACCGCGTCCGCGCCCCGTCGCCGCGCCGAACGGACCGAGGCAAGGGTGTTCTCCCGCACGCGGTAGGGGTCACCGCGGTGGCCCACGGCGACGACCGCCCGCCCCGTACCGGCGCCGTGTCCGCGGTCGTCGCCCGCACCGTCGGCCATGGTCAGCGCGCGAGCCACTGGGCGGTGTACGTGTCGATCTCCTCGGCCAGCCGCTTCTTGCCGGCCGCGTCCAGGAACGACGCCTCGACACCGTTCTTCGCGAGATCGGCGATGCCGCGTTCGTCCAGGCCGAGCAGGCGCGCCGCGACGCCGTACTCCTTGTTCAGATCCGTGCCGAACATGGGCGGGTCGTCGCTGTTGACCGTCACCAGCACGCCTGCCGAGACCATCGCCTTGATCGGGTGTTCGTCGAGATCGGCGACGGCGCGGGTGGCGATGTTGGACGTGGGGCACACCTCCAGCGGGATGCGGTGCTGGGCGAGATAGGCCAGCAGCTCCGGATCCTGGACGGAGCTGGTGCCATGGCCGATGCGCTCCGCGCGCAGTTCGCGCAGCGCGTCCCAGACCGTCTCCGGCCCCGTCGTCTCCCCGGCGTGCGGTACGGAACGCAGACCCGCCGCGATCGCCCGGTCGAAGTACGGCTTGAACTGCGGACGCGGCACGCCGATCTCCGGACCGCCCAGTCCGAAACCGACCAGCCCGTCGGGACGCAGGTCCACCGCGAGCCGCGTCGTCTCCTCGGCGGCCTGGAGCCCCGCCTCTCCGGGGATGTCGAAGATCCAGCGCAGTACGACGCCCAGTTCCGCCTCGGCGGCCTTCCGCGCGTCCTCTATCGCCTCCATGAAGGCGTGGTCGGGGATGCCGCGGTTGGTCGAGCTGAACGGGGTGACCGTCAGCTCCGCGTAGCGGATGTTCTGCCGGGCCATGTCGCGGGCGACCTCGAAGGTCAGCAGCCGCACGTCCTCCGGCGTCCGGATCAGATCGACGACCGAGAGGTAGACGTCGATGAAGTGGGCGAAGTCGGTGAAGGTGAAGAAGTCGACGAGCGCGCCGGGGTCGGTGGGTACCTTGGAGTCCGGGTGCCGGGACGCCAGTTCGGCGACGATGCGCGGCGACGCGGAGCCGACATGGTGGACATGGAGCTCGGCCTTGGGCAGACCGGCGATGAAGGCGCTCGGATCGGTCATCGTGATCCTCCGGGTATGGGGACGGTACGGGGCGGGTGCCGGCGTTACGGGTGCTGGAAGCGCGGCCTCGGCGGGGCGGCGCGCGGGCCGTCTGCCGGACGGTTTCCGGGGCACGGATCATCGTAGGCCGGACCGGTTCCGAGCGGAGCCGAGGCCGTAGCATGACGGAATTACGAGTGGGGGAGGCCCATGTCAGACAAGAGCGAGCAGCCGTCGGGCGGCTACGAGCCGAGCGATCCCTGGGCGCCGCCGGAGCACAACGTGCCGCTGGACAAGCCGTCGTCCGCGCAGTCGCACACCCCCCAGGGCTCGCAGATGCCGCCGAAACCGTCCGGCCGGTCCGTGCACGACCAGCCGACGGTGACCGGGATGCCGGCCTCCGGCATCGGGCCCGGCGCCGGAGGCGGTGCGGGCATGGGGTCAGGGCCCGGTGACGGTGCCGTACCACCGCCGCCCACTGCTCCCGGCGGGCCTGCGCAGCCCACCCCGGGACCGTACGGCTACCCGGGAGCCCAGCAGTCCGGAGCCCCGTACGGGGCCGCTACGGGGCCAGGGGCGGGCGCCGGCTACGGCTACCCGGGCTACGCCAGTACTCCGTACTCCGGATACGGCCAGACCGGCTGGCAGCAGACGCCGTCGAACGGCATGGGGATCACGGCGCTGGTGCTCGGGATCCTCGCCGTTGTGACCTTCTGCTTCTGGGGGATCGGCATCATCCTCGGCGTCCTGGCGCTGATCTTCGGATTCGTGGGCCGCGGACGCGCCCAGCGGGGCGAGGCCAACAATGCGGGAATGGCGCTGGCGGGCATCATCCTCGGCGCGATCGGCGCTCTGCTCAGCGCCGCGTTCCTCGGTTTCCTGGTCTGGGCGGTCGTGAACGGGGAGGAACTGGACTCGAACACCAACGACCCGTTCGCCACCTCGCTCGTCGTCGGCGCCGCGTCCCACCGTTAGACCTGGTCGGGCGGCTCCGGTCCGGACCGGTGGGCGCCCCTCCGGACCGGGCTCACCTCCGGACCGGGCGGCGCGCGTCCTGTTCGGCGGCTTTCCGTACGGGGGCGAGTCCGGTGCCCGCCTCCGGTCGGGCGCCCGGCCCGGCGGTCACTCCGGGTCCGTACGGAGGCGGTCGCGCGCCTCCATGAGCGCGAAGCCCAGCAGGTTGAGCCCGCGCCACCGTGCGGGGTCGGCCGCCCGCTCGTCGTCCGAGGCGAGTCCGATGGAACCACAGACCGAGAGAAAACAAAGACCACACGAGAGACAACACGGACCGACACAACCCCAAGAAAGGCCTACGAGCCCCGCAGCAA